>NZ_CEZFMW010000059.1:0-22052 GCF_982993085.1 Thalassobacter sp.
ATTTATTTTTGGTTGCGGGAGTAGGATTTGAACCTACGACCTTCAGGTTATGAGCTAAAGCTGTTTGATTTCAATAACTTAATTAAATCATACACTTAGCCAGCAACCCTTTGAAACCACGAAGGTATTTACCGTGTTTCGTCGATTTTCAACGCCTTAACGCGGATGGCAATGTAGCCAAAACTGTAGCCGCGGGTTGACCAGGCGTTGACCAATAGGCCGCTTGGATAAGGTGTTCGTAATCACGAAGGGCGGGGAACTGTCGTTCGCTGCGATAGGCCTTAGCGACGTCAGTTGAGCAGGAGCGGACTGTTCAGTTGGGTGGCAGCCGCCAAACAGCCTAATCTTGGGTATCGAAGTCCAGGGATTGCTGCGGGTCTTCGGGGGGCAGATCGAGCTCGACCGTGCGATACGCTTTCAAACCTGCACGTTTCGCGTACCTGTGTACGTCTTCATCGTCCGAGTAAACCGTGTGTGCACCTTCCGCTTTGGCGATAGCCACAATTTGCCTGTCGAACTTGATCTTGGTTTTCGTCGCGTCAGGATTTGCCGCATCAACTCGATGACCGCCCCTTCTGATTGCATCACTCATGGCCAGGGCAGCTTCAATGGCTGCCTTCTGGTCGAAAGGCGCGATCCTGAAAGCTGCCTGACCGTTGAGCGTGTCAAGATAAGGCTGCAAGGCATCACCGGCATGCACTAAGACTTCGCTCAGGACCGGTGTGGGAATTACGATCTTTTCCTTGTCGGCTGTGAGGTTTCCGATCAGGTACTCGATCCGCTCAGCTGCTTTTTCGACGGACTCGCCTGTGGCCGGATCGCTCGGCGCTTTTGCGTTAGGATCAAGGACAAGCAGCAGGACCGCGCTATCGAAAACAACCATTAGTGTAAACCGTTGCCCTTCTCGCGAAGCGCTTTCAGGGCACTAATGGGATCGTCCATGTTCTTCCACTCGCTGCCTTCGATGTTGCGCATTTTGTCGATGGCGTCTTTGAGATCATCAGGCGCGAGAACGCTGTAGCTGTCAACGCGGAACTTTTTGAGAATCCAGTTTCCTTCCTGATCGCGCAACCACCGGCCGGCACCGAAAATTCGGACGGGCTCGTACATATGCTTAGCGAGACGGCGTGCGGTCTCACGGTTGGTGTCGATCCCCGTGTATTTGATACACCCATTTTGCAACTGAAGGTGCACGGTTTGATCCGCACCGCTGACACTTATCAGGATGCCGTCGAGCGAGCCCTCCTGATTAAAAGGGCCGTAGGTCGTCGGCTTGGGCCTCTTTACACCTGGGAACGCGATAATCTCGGCGCTCTCGTTTTCGTCTTCGTAGACAAAGCCTGTCGCGTTGTCCTCGGCAAGCAGGCGGTCGATCTCGACTTGGGCCTTGCTGGCCTCAGGACTTCCCTCCCCACTTTTTACCTTTGCGAGATGGGCTGCAACCTTCGGCACATCTTCATGATCAATAATTGTGACGAGCTGAGTGCTGCCTGGCTTGAGCGTTTGGAAATGCACGGCAGTTTCGTGACCGAGTATGGCGGCGAGATTTTGCATGTACTGAGCCAGCCGAGCCATAGGGATGGTCTCGGGCGTGTAGGCTTTGATGTAAAGCGTGTAGCTCTTGCTCATGGTCAACCTCGGCGCGGCCCGTACGTTGTGCCGATTATCAATCATAGCACTTAGATTCGGTAAATGGCAATAAAATTCAATAAACACATGCACTTAATAAAGGTCTTTGGTTTTCAGAATCTTAGACTGCAAGTAGGCATGAAACACATACTTGGCGCTTCCTTTGTTCCTCTGGGTTCGTCTCGAGCCCCTACCGCCATCGTGCCGACAGCTCGCTCTGGTCTTGCCCCGTTTTAGTTCCGGCCTCTTTCGAGCAATGTTTGCTATGAAGGAGATATGGAATGGCAAAGAAGTACACAGACGAGTTTCGCCGTGATGCGGTGCGGATGGCCACGACCAGTGGATTAACGCGGCCGCAACTTTCATCAGATTTGGGTGTGGGGCTTTCGACGCTGAACAAGTGGGTTCAGCGACATCAGCACGATGATTTAATGTCTGGGCCGCATGAGGATGTTGAGAAGGAAAATACCCGCCTTCGCAAAGAAGTCCGGCTACTGCGTGAGGAGAGGGAAGTGCTAAAAACGGCGGCGATCTTCTTTGCAGGCCAAAGCCGGTGAGGTTCGCCTTCATCGACGCGTGGAAAGAAGTTTGGTCTGTGGAGTTTCTTTGCGGGATCATGCAGGTCACCTCTCGTGGGTTTCGTGCTTGGCGGGACCGCCCAATAAGCCAACGCCAGCGGGACGATATGGTGCTTCTGGCCCACATCCGTGAACAACATCGCCTGAGCTTGCAAAGCTATGGGCGCCCACGGATGACTGAAGAACTGCAGGAGCTAGGGCTGAACGTCGGGCACGGGCGTGTGGGCCGTTTGATGCGCGAGAACGGCATCAAGGTCATCAGGACACAGAAATACAAGGCCACAACCGATAGCGACCATACGTTCAACATCGCGCCCAATCTGTTGGATCAAGACTTCACTACGGATGGGCCGAACCAGAAATGGGCTGGAGACATCAGCTACATCTGGACCAGCGAAGGCTGGCTATATCTGGCTGTCATCCTCGATCTCTATTCTCGTCGCGTCATCGGCTGGGCTGTCAGCAACCGCATGAAGCGGGACCTAGCGATCCGGGCGCTGGACATGGCTGTGGCGCTACGGCAACCGCCCGAAGGCTGCATTCACCATACGGATCGTGGGTCGCAATACTGTTCCAACGAATATCAGCGACGGCTGTCAAAGCATGGTTTCAAGGTCTCGATGAGCGGTAAGGGGAATTGTTACGACAATTCGATGGTTGAGACGTTCTTCAAATCTATCAAGGCCGAGCTGATTTGGCGCAACCGCTGGGACACACGCCGCCAGGCAGAAGGCGCGATATTCCAGTATATCAACGGCTTCTACAATCCGCGTCGCCGCCACTCGTCGCTAGGCGGCAAAAGCCCCTTGGCATTTGAGCGAAAGGCCGCATAAATGAGTTGAGAGACCGGAACGCAAGCGTGACAAAACCACTCCGAGGTTGGACGGTAACTCTTGACCCATTCGAGAACACGATCGGCTAGGACCGGCCAATCAATGCCTGACACCCGAACGGCAGCTGAGCGCCGGTTGCGCGCACCTATTCCCTTGTGAAAGGGCAGGGAATTCACAAGTCACTCAATTCCACCTTCCGCCTATTTTCCGCCCCCTGCCACGTGCTCTGACTTGATAGCAGCGCAGATCTACGCCTGTGTCAGGTCAGGAAAGGAGGCAGATTGGATGGCAAACCGACTGAAACTGAACGAAAAAATCCTGCGCGATGCGGAGCCACAGGAAGGCAACAGCTACCAGATCTTCGATACGGATATCCGTGGGCTGGCAGCAAAGGTACAACCGTCCGGCAACCGCGCCTTTACGCTGGACTACCGCTTCGCCGGACGGCAGCGCAGACTGACGATCGGGCGTTGGCCGGAGTGGAGCGTGACGGCGGCCCGCGAACGGGCCCGCGAGCTGCGCCGCATGATCGATGAGGGCGAAGATCCACTGGCGGCGAAGGAGGAGCTGCGCGAGGCCCCGCGCGTGAGCGACATGATCGACCGCTACATAAGGGAACACCTGCCCAAGCTATCCCCGACCAACGCCGGCGATCAGATCTCCATGCTGCGGAAAATGGTCGAACCCGCATGGGGGAACCGGCTGGTGACGGACATCACCAAATCGGATGTGGCCAAGTTTCTCGATTTCGTGGCCGAGGGTCGTCCGCGGCCCTGCAAGCAGAAGCCCAACAATCGGGCCCGGAAACTTCAGGGCCACAAGCCCACCCCGATCCGCGCGAACCGAATGGGGGAAGTGCTGCGCAAGATGTTCACACTGGCCATGGAATGGGAATGGCGGTCTGACAATCCAGCGCAAAGGTTCCACCGGCGCATCGAACACGCCCGGGAGCGTTTCCTGTCGCCGGAGGAACTGGCCCGCCTTGCGGCAGTACTGGACAAAGCCGAGGATCAGCGCGCCGCTTCGATCATCCGGATGTGCATGCTGACTGGCGCGCGTGTCGGAGAGGTCCGTCAGGCACGCTTCGAACAGTTCAACCTCGACTACGCCATCTGGTCGAAGCCGGCATCGACGACGAAACAGCGCAAGATCCACCGCGTCCCGATTTCGCAGGACGTGGTGGCGATTGTTCGGCAGCGGCAGCTGGTCGTCCCACGAGGCAATCCTTGGCTCTTCCCCGGTGACGCCGTGGGCAAGCCTGTGCGCGAAATCCGACGTTTCTGGCTAATGGTCCAGCGAGAAGCCGATCTACCCGACGTCCGTATCCATGACCTGCGCCATACCTTCGCCTCGCTGCTGGTCAGTGGCGGTGCCTCACTCGAGATCATCGGACGCCTGCTAGGCCACAGCCAGATGCAGACCACTCAGCGCTATGCCCACTTGATGGAGTCACCCCTGCGTGCAGGCGTGGACAGCGTGGCCAGCATCTTCCGACCACGGCCACAGCTAGTGCACGATGCCGATCAGGACCAGCGCTCAGCGTGATTTGGCGCTGGGCGCTATTTCCGGCCCCGAAGGATCCGCCAAATCATCAGGATCCGTTTACGGATCGTGCTGTCCTCGGGGACTTTGCCCGACTTCGAGTTGCGGACAAACCATTCCTGCACCTCGCCCACGAGGGCCGCCTGGCTTTCTGGAACCCCGTAATCGTTGATCCGTTTGAAAAGCCATGCATACATCGCGTCCCAGTCATAGCGCGGCGTTGCACCTGCGGAATGCGCACTGCGGCGCAGGAGATCGCGCTCATCCTCATAACGCTGCACGTCTTGCCCGGGGACGAGAAGATCGTTGCTGCGGATCAAAATGCCTTCGGCCGGATCGGTGATGTAGATCCAGTCGCCCCCCTCATAGGGCGCGATGCGCCGCAGCGTGGCTGTCTCTTCGCTCGGGCCGATGCGGCGAAACATGGGCAACACATCGGCGATGTTGACCTGGACCAGGCCTCCTATGCGCTGCAGGCCGCAGTCGACGGGTGAAATGCCCGTGACCACCCTCAGCTGCCCGAGGATTGCTGCGTCCACAACTCTGTGCACGCCGTGATCCCAGCGGATAGACAGCTCCATAATCGAATAAAACGCACTTGGTGTCGCAGTCATTGATCCTTTCCTCCATGTTCCCGTGACCTCATCGGCGCGCACGTCTCGGCCCACCGCTCCCTTGCGCAGGTTACGCGCCAAGGTCCGCGCGCCGCGGGGAGACACGCGTGGGTGGATTGCGAGAACGATGTGCGTGGGGATCGTGAGAATCGCCCATGCCGCCACCAACAGCTTGCGAAAGCTGGAGAAAAATGCACTCAATAGGGTGTAAAATTCTGGCACCTAAATGAAATATGTTCCCTTTTCCAAAACCCACGAGCTGCTGCGTCTTGCAGACATGGCTGCCGCGCGCGAGGACGGCGTCAGCTTAGAGGAGATCAAACAAACCTTTGGCGTCACGCATCGAAGCGCCCAGCGCATGACACAGGCCCTCGCACAGACTTTTCCGAGCGTTGTTGTGTCTGGCGGCAAGAGGGGCGAACAGAAGCGATGGTCTCTCGCCGGGGACGAGCGCCTTCTGCATCTCAAAGGCATACGGGACGATGAGCTCTCTGCGCTGGATATGAGTATTCGCCGAGCGGAGCGGGAAGGGGCAATAACCGAAGCCCGCGCGCTGGCCGCCCTGCGTGATCGCTTGGTTGTCCTACATTCCACAAGCGAGGTCGTGCGGGCAGAGGCGGATGCCGAGGCCACTTTGCAGGCGCGTGGCCACGCCTGTCGGCCGGGGCCCAGCACGGCCTATGATCCCGCAATCCTCGAGATAATAGATCTTGCCTTGAAGGGGCCGTTCAGACTGGAGATCACATATCTGGCAGAATTAGACGACGTGCCACGCCTGCGCACTGTCGAGCCCTATGGAGTGCTCTTCGGGACCCGTTGTTACCTGGCATGTCGTGATCTGGCCGCTGATGAACGCATCCGAAACTTCCGCGTAGATCGGATTTTGCACGCGCGCCGGCTGAACGACAGCTTTGAGCGCAAACCAGGGTTTGATCTCAAACAACACGTGGCCCGCGCTTTCGAATCCTTTCACTCCGAAACCGAGTTCGGGACAGTGATCTGGCGCTTCAGTAGCAGGGCAGCCCGGGCAGCACGCAATTACGTGTTTCATCCCAACCAGACCATCGAGGACGATGATGATGGTGGGCTGATCGTCAGCTTTGAGGCTGCTGGCTGGCTGGAAATGGCCTGGCATCTCTACAAGTGGGGCGACACGGTCGAAGTGATCGCCCCTGAACAGTTACGCCGCATGGTGGACGGCCATCGCCGCGATGATTTCCCATCTCTGCCGTGATAGCATGGCCAACCATCAGGTGGAAAAGATGTGCAGCCGTTTCCAGAGACAGCCGCCCCTGACTGCCCGGTGAAATCCGCAAACATCCGTTCGCTTTGGCTCTCCGCAGCCGCAGCCCTGAACAAAACGCCGGAATTTGCCGTGGAAAATTCCGGAAATCAGGGCGCAAGCCGCTCTGACTTCGCCAGCAGCCCGCAAAACCAACAGCAAAATAAGGGGTGGAATGTGGATTGGCCTTCAATTCCACCTTCCGCCTCGTTTCCGCCCATCAACCTCTGCTTCGATTCTCCCAGCCCGACCTAACAGGGCTTGAAACATAGGAGATCAGGAATGTCGGAGACGATGACGCTCGACCACGAGACTGCGCCGCTCAATCTGCTTGCGGACTGGATTACCCGGGATCTGCTGGCCCAAGAGTTGATGATCACGACGGATACCCTGTCGCGCTGGGAAGCGCGGCGCGAGGGACCGCCCTGCATGCGGGTCGGCCGGAAAGTTTTCTATCGCAGGTCCAGCGTAGAACAATGGCTGCTGAGCCGAGAGCAAAGTCAGCCTGTACGCCAGCGGAAGGGACGTCGATGAGCATCCCCCTTCCCTTCCGCAAGCCCAGCGCCCGAGACCGTGTCCGCCAGGAGTGGATTGAAGAGCGCCGCCGCGAGGCGCGCATGGTGGTCGCCGATATGGTGCACCATTCTGACTACCTGTTGCGCCTCGCCTGCAATGTATTGGTCCAGCATGGCGAAACACCCGAGGAGCGCGAGGACGCACGTATCCTGCTTGTCGTCCTCGACGCCAAAACGCCGGGGCGGCTGCCCGCGCCAGATCGGGAGGGCCGCTCATGAAACGACGCGGCACACCCGAAGCAGATCTGCAGCGCGCTGTCGTGACCACGCTGCGTTTTGCCCTCCCCAAGGGCGCCATCATCCATCACTGCGCCAACGAGGTAACCGAAGCCGGCCCGCGGGGCGCCAAACGGCAAGCGATCCTCGTTGGCATGGGTGTCCACCCCGGATTTGCCGACCTGGTCATCCTATGTGACGGTCGCGTGCTGTTCCTCGAGCTAAAATCCCTCAAGGGGCGCCTGAGCCCTGCGCAGGAGGAATTCCGCAACGCGGTGCTGGCCCAAGGCTTTGGCTGGACACTGGTGCGCTCGCTTGATGATGCGCTGGGCGCCTTGGCAGACCACGGGTTCACGACGCGTGTTGCCTCCCCAACCGGGAGGGGCGCGCCATGAGCCATGCCGCCACCAATTGGGCCATCCAGCAGCGCGGGCTGAAGCCTGCGACCAAGATCGTGCTCTGGCATCTGTGCGATCGGTTCAATCCGGACTTCGGTTGTTTCCCGACACAAGAGCGGCTTGCCCATGATTGTGAGATCGGGCGCGCGACGTTGAACCGGCATCTCGATGAGCTGGAGGCCCGCCGGTTGATTAAGCGCGTGCGCATCGTCGACACCAAGACCGGCCAGCAACGGCCCACGCGGTATCTGCTCGGGTTCGAGTTCGACGATGGAGGTGATGCAGGTGCGTCACGACCATCCGGTGATGGGAAAGCCGCTCCGAGTGTGAGTGACACAGCGCCGCTCTGCCCCCCTGAGGACGCTTCATCCGCATCGCAAAACACCGCAAAAACGCCGTGTCTTAGTTTGGGACACGGGCCACACGCTGAAACCTCCTATGGCGACAAGGGTAAAACACCGTCAGGCCCTGCCACCCCGTGTCCCAAAACAGGACAGGGAGAAGAGAGGCGGCCCGTGTCTCATTTTGGGCAAAACTCGTGTCTCAAAAATGGCGATTCCCGTGTCTCAAAATGGGACACTAACCTTGTAAGGGAACCTTTAAGTAAACCAGTAAAGGAGGAGGACGCGCGAGCGCGCGAAACCGCTTTTGATGTTTTTTTTGGAAAGCTGCTCGCGGCGCTGGGCTTCGATCCTGACGGGACGCTTCCTGGCTGGTGGCAGGGCTGGCCACCGCGTGAGCATGTCCAGCGCTGGATTGATGATCTCAGGCTGAGCGAGACCGAAATCCTCGAGGCGGCTGAGGCGTCTCGGCAGGAGCATCCCGCGCCTCCCGACGGGCCCAAGGCGCTGGATCGGATCATGCAGCGCTGTGCCCAGCGCAAGGCGGATGTAAAATCCAGAGGTCGGCGCAAGGCGCAGAAGCCAGCGAAACCGAAACACCAACCGATCGCTGATATGCCCGCATTCTACGCCGATTGGGTGAACTCGGAGAAATACCTCCCCTCCAGTGCAATCAGCAACAGCATGCGCGACCGGATGCTCGCCCGCGGCCTGGTCACACCACAGCAACTTCGTGAGCGAGGCGTCCAATGAAACACGATCGCAATTTGCATAGCGCGTCACGGCAAGCTGGTCATGGACGCCCGAAGCGCATCATGACAGTGCAGCAGGCGCTGGAATGGGCCTTCCGTACCGAATGCGCACAGCTGGATCTGCCCGAACCGCCTGATCCGGAGCGTGGCCAGGGATTTGGCTTCGGTCTCGAATACGTGCTTATGCAACGCGCCGCGCTGGGCTGCAAGATCGATGGCGGTCGCTACAAGCTGGGCGATTACACCCACGAGGATGCCGAGGTCATTGCTGCGACTGTTTCTGGAATGCCAGATAGCTTAGGGGGCAAGCGCATGGCCATCCGGGTGGCAGAGCTTGCACGCGCTGGGCTCACACCGGACTGGATGCCGGGAGCCGTGCCGCGCTGTGTACCCGTGGAAATGAAGCGCAATCGGCATGGGGATCATGCAACGACTGTGGTGGTTGGGACCGAGAGGGTGCTATCGCGAGGGAAGTGGCGCACCGTGGAAGTCAGGGCATGCCCCGTTACTTACTCGCCCTATCCAGAGCAGATTGAGGGGGCGAGGCGGGCCTATACGGATTGGCGGCGAGCGCTGGCCTGGGTGCGGGATGGGTTGGCGGATGGGGGCATGCTACGGGAGGTAGAAATAATGACGACTATGCCGAGGGTGAAGCCATGGAATGCTCCGCAGACGACGAACTGAACAATCGAACCTACGTTCATTGTGAGCATACATCCAACAGACCACATACATTTAGAAAGAAAAGCAAGAACGATCCTTGCCCGTTCAATTAATACTCCCTAGTTTCAACCCATATTCCTCAGAGAGGACATTTTCGAAATGCCCAACGAAGACATTTTGACCGTCAAAGAGCTCGCTGAGTATCTCAAGATAGCTGAGAAAACGGCATATCGGTTTGCATCTGAGGGCAAGGTTCCCGGGTTCAAGGTGGGAAGCGCATGGCGGTTTCGGAAAAGCGAGATCGACCGCTGGATTGCCGAGCAGGAACAAAAACAAGAAGGGGAGCAAAAATGACAGGTCAGCAACAAGCTGAGGCTTTGCGCCGGGAAATCTGGCAAATCGCAAATAGAGTGCGAGGCGCGGTTGATGGCTGGGACTTCAAGCACTTTGTGCTGGGCGCGTTGTTCTACCGCTTCATCAGCGAGAACTTCACCAACTACATCGAAGGTGGTGACGATAGCATCAACTATGCAGGCATGGCCGACGCAGACATCCCCGATGAAGCAAAAGTCGATGCGATCAAGACTAAAGGGTACTTTATCTATCCCAGCCAGCTTTTTCAAAATGTGGCCAAAACCGCGAGCAAGAACGACAGCCTGAACACCGACTTGGCGGAAGTATTTTCGGCGATCGAAGCTTCAGCGAGTGGCTATCCATCCGAAGATGATATCATTGGCCTCTTTGCTGATTTCGACACCACCAGCAACCGCCTTGGCAACACGGTTAAGCAAAAGAACGGACGTTTGGCGGAAGTCCTCAAGGGCGTAGAAAGCGTGACGTTGAACTTCGACGAGAACGAAGGCGATTTGTTTGGTGACGCCTATGAGTTCCTGATCTCAAACTATGCCGCCAACGCGGGCAAATCAGGTGGCGAGTTCTTCACGCCAACTCATGTGTCCAAGCTGATCGCGAAGCTGGCTTTGCACAAGCAGGCTACCGTCAACAAGATCTATGATCCGGCGGCGGGGTCTGGGTCGCTGCTTCTGCAGGCTAAGGATGAGTTCGACAAACACATCATCGAAGACGGCTTCTTCGGGCAGGAGATCAACTACACCACCTACAACCTCGCCCGCATGAACATGTTCCTGCACAATATCAACTACGACAAGTTCAACATCCAGCACGGCAACACGTTGATGGAGCCGCACTTTGGCGATGACAAGCCTTTTGATGCCATCGTGTCAAACCCGCCTTATTCGGTGAACTGGAAGGGTTCGGACGATCCAACCCTGATCAATGATGAGCGTTTCGCCCCCGCAGGTGTACTGGCCCCGAAGTCGAAGGCGGATTTTGCCTTTGTCCTTCATGCGCTGCATTATCTGTCAGCCAAGGGGCGTGCCGCGATCGTTTGCTTCCCAGGTATCTTCTACCGTGGCGGGGCAGAGCAGAAGATCCGCAAGTATCTGGTCGACAACAACTTCGTTGAAACGGTGATTGCCCTCGCGCCGAACCTGTTTTTTGGCACGACCATCGCGGTGAACATTCTGGTGCTGGCCAAGAACAAGACGGACACAGCCGTTCAGTTCATCGATGCGACGGGGGAGGAGTTTTTCCGCAAAGGCACGAACAACAACTTCATGGAGGACCGGCACATTGCCGAGATCATGAAGATGTTCGACCGCAAGGAAAACGTGGCCCACGTGGCCGAAACGGTCCCCTATGACACGATTGTCGAGAAAGACTACAACCTGTCGGTCAGCGCCTATGTGGAGCCTAAGGATACTCGCGACGTCGTGGACATTACCAAGTTGAATGCCGATCTGGAAACCACTGTCGCCAAGATCGACCAACTACGCGCAGACATTGACGCCATCGTTGCGGAGATCGAGGCATGAGGTACCGGGGCTTTCTGGAAAAGCTGCTGAACGGGGCTTCGGTAGAATGGAAGCCGTTGCGCAGTGTAGCCGACATTCTTAATGGCTATGCATTCAAAAGCACAAAATACTCTGAGAGCGGTATCCGAGTGGTTCGAATTTCCGATGTGCAGAAAGGGCAAATGTCCCAAAAAGACCTGAAGTTCTACCCATCCGCCGCAAAATCCGAAATTGAACGCTATATGCTGTTCGCAGGTGACTTGGTGATGTCTTTGACTGGCAATTGCGGCAGGGTAGCAATGTTATCCGATGGCGATTTGCCTGCTGCTTTGAACCAGCGGGTAGCATGTTTGAGAGCTGACACAACAGTTGTGCTGACACGCTATCTTTTCCATTATTTTGACCAAGTTTCATTTGAGCAAGAGGCTATGGGCAGCGCAACTGGTGGCGGTCAGAAGAATATGAGCACCAATTGGCTGGGCCAATACCCCGTCCCCATCCCATGCCCAGAAGACCCAGAAAAATCGCTGGCGATGCAAGCGGAGATTGTGCGGATTCTGGATAGCTTCACCGAGCTGACAGCCGAGCTGACAGCCGAGCTTAAGGCCCGCAAGCAGCAATACAATCACTATCGCCACCAACTTCTGAGTTTCGATGAGGGTGACGTGGAATGGATGGCGTTGGGTGAGCTAACAAAGATCAAGACAGGGCAATCTGTAAATAAGAACCTGATTGCTGCCAATCCTGGCGAATACCCGGTGATCAACAGTGGTCGAGAACCGCTCGGTTTCATCAATGATTGGAACACTGAGGGCGACCCAATTGGCATTACAAGCCGGGGTGCTGGTGTCGGCTCAGTCACTTGGCGAGAAGGTAAATATTTTCGCGGCAACCTGAATTACGCAGTCACCATTTTGGACGCTGATGATTTAGACGTTCGCTACCTCTATCATCTGCTCGAACTACTGCAGCCCGAGATAAAGTCACTTTGTACATTTGACGGGATACCTGCACTGAACGCTGTTAACTTGAAAAAGCTCAGAATACCCGTGCCGTCAAAAGAAGTGCAAATACACAAGGCGGCGATCCTTGACAAGTTCGACACACTGACCACATCGCTCAGCGAGGGCCTGCCGCGTGAGATCAAGTTGCGTCAGCAGCAATACGAATACTACCGCGAACTGCTCTTGAGCTTCCCTAAGCCTGAGGAGGCCGCGTAAATGGGCCAGAGCCTCGAAGAGCTCGCAAAGCAGCTGCGGGATGCCAACAAAAAGGTGCAGTTAATCTATGCCTTCAATGGCACCGGCAAAACCCGCCTGTCCCGCGCCATGAAGGAGCTGATCGCCCCGAAACCCGAAGAGGGTGAGGAAGGCGCGCGCTCACGCAAAAAAATCCTGTACTACAACGCCTTCACTGAAGACCTGTTTTATTGGGACAATGACCTTGAGTCTGACACGATACAAAGGCTGAGGATCCAACCGAACAGCTTTACGAACTGGATTTTGGTGGACCAGGGGAAGGGAGTGGACATCGTCAACAACTTTCAGAAATACGCAACAGACAGGGTCACCCCAGCATTCAACGCGGTTTATCAGGTAACTGACAAAGACGGCAAAAAGATTGACGTGCCAGCAAACTCAGAAGTTACTTTCCGAGTTAATGCGACGAACCTTGTCACAGAAGGTGTAGAGCCGATTGTCGACGAGGACGGCAAGCCGATTGTCACCGAACAGTATGACGTTGTGAAAGTCTCCAAGGGCGAAGAGAGCAATTTCGTCTGGAGCATCTTCTTCACCTTGCTCGAAGAAGTGGTCTCGGTGCTGAACATTGCCGAGGTCGGTGATCGACCAACAAATCAGTTCAATGAGCTGCAGTACGTTTTTGTTGATGACCCAGTCAGCTCACTTGACGAAAACCACTTGATCGAATTGGCGGTGAACCTGGCGGACCTGATCAAGGCTGCCCCGCAGCAACTGCAATTCGTGATCACCACCCATAACCCTCTATTTTACAACGTTTTGCACAACGAACTTGACCTAAGAACGAAGGGTAAGAAAGAAGGGTGCTATCTGCTCGAGCGGATGGAAGATGGGACCTTCAATCTGAACGTCAAATACGGCGATGCGAACAAGAGTTTCTCCTATCATTTGCATTTGAAGAAGGTGTTGGAGGAGGCGATCGCTGGCAACGCTGTCGAACGATACCATTTTACGCTGCTTCGAAACCTCTATGAGAAAACAGCTGGATTTCTGGGCTATGACCGGTGGAGCGATTTGCTCGACACGGTGGAAGGCAGCAAAGATGCCTATGTGCGAGCAATCAACACTTTCACACATTCGGCGCTTTCGAATGCGCAGATCAGGGATCCTTCCCCTGCTGAAAAAAACACCGTGAAGCTCCTACTCGAAAATTTGGTGAATAATTACGCTTATTGGCAACAGGATCAAAAAAATGGGTGAGCAGACGAAAACCATCGCAGAAACGAAGAATTTCATCGTCCTGGACAAGTATAGCAAGAAGTGGGACGCAGCAGATCGCTACCAGAGCGAAGATGATCTGGAACGCGAATTGGTGCAGGATCTGGTCAATCAGGGCTATGAGTTCCTGCCTGCTCTCACGACCCCAGATGCCATGCTTGCCAATGTCCGGGTGCAGCTGGAACAGCTGAACAACGTCACGTTTTCAGATGATGAATGGAAGCGTTTTGTCGAGACCTACCTGGACAAGCCAAGCGACAACATCGTCGACAAAACCCGCAAAATCCACGACGACTACATCCACGATTTCGTCTTTGATGACGGGCGCATCCAGAACATTTACCTCTTCGACAAGAAGAACATGGCCCGAAATAAGCTGCAGGTTATCAAGCAGTTCGAGCAGGCCGGTACGCACGCCAATCGCTATGACGTGACGATCCTGGTCAACGGGTTGCCATTGGTGCAGATCGAGCTGAAGAAGCGCGGCGTGGCGATCCGGGAGGCCTTCAACCAGATTCACCGGTACAGCAAGGAAAGCTTCAACAGCGAGCATTCTTTGTTCAAGTTCCTGCAGCTCTTCGTGATTTCGAATGGCACCGACACCCGGTATTTCGCCAACACGACCAAGCGCAACAAGAACAGCTTTGACTTCACCATGAACTGGGCGAAGTCTGACAATAGCTTGATCAAGGATCTCAAGGACTTCACCGCGACCTTCCTTCAGAAGCGCACGCTGCTGAACGTTCTGTTACAGTATTCGGTTTTTGATACTAGCAACACTCTGTTGATCATGCGCCCATACCAGATTGCTGCGACTGAACGCATTTTGTGGAAGGTCAAAAGCTCATATGAATCCAAAAACTGGAGCAATCCAGAAAGCGGAGGTTTCATCTGGCACACCACAGGCTCCGGCAAAACGCTGACGAGCTTCAAGGCAGCACGGTTGGCAACCGAGCTGGACTTCATCGACAAAGTATTCTTCGTCGTCGATCGAAAAGACCTCGACTACCAGACCATGAAAGAATACCAGAAGTTTTCCCCTGATAGTGTTAATGGATCCGAAAGCACGGCTGGGTTGAAGGTCAACTTGGGCAAAGATGATAATAAAATTATCGTCACAACAATCCAAAAGCTGAACAACCTGATGAAGTCAGAGGGAGGTCTGCCGGTATATGACCAGCAGGTAGTGTTCATTTTCGATGAATGCCATCGCAGCCAGTTTGGCGAAGCACAGAAGAATCTGAAGAAAAAGTTCAAACAATTTTACCAATTTGGCTTCACCGGAACGCCGATCTTTCCTGAGAATGCGCTAGGTGCTGAAACGACAGCAGGAGTATTTGGACGCGAGCTGCACTCTTATGTGATCACCGATGCCATTCGCGACGAAAAGGTGCTAAAGTTTAAGGTCGACTACAATGATGTGCGTCCGAAATTCAAAGCCATCGAAAGTGAGCAAGACGACACAAAGCTCAGCGCAGCTGAAAACAAGCAAGCCCTCCTTCATCCAGAACGTATTCGGGAAATATCCCAGTATATTCTCACCAACTACCGTCAAAAAACTCACCGGATGCAAATGGGAAACGGTGGCTTCAATGCCATGTTCGCTGTCAGTAGCGTGGACGCAGCGAAGCTCTACTATGAAACCTTAAACGACCTACAGGCGGACAGTGAAAAGCAGCTTAAGATCGCCACCATCTTCTCATTTGCGGCCAACGAACAGCAAGATGCAATCGGCGACATCCAGGACGAAAGCTTCGATGTGTCCGCAATGAATAGTAGTGCCAAGGAGTTTTTGAGCGGCGCCGTCAAAGATTATAATTCTTTTTTCAAAACGAATTTCAGTGTCGATAGCAGAGGCTTTCAAAACTACTACCGCGATCTTGCCAACCGGGTTCGTTCTAAGGAAATCGACTTGCTTATTGTTGTCGGCATGTTCCTTACAGGTTTTGACGCGCCTACGCTCAACACCTTGTTTGTCGACAAAAATCTTCGCTTCCATGGCTTGATGCAAGCGTTCTCAAGGACCAATCGAATCTACGATGCGACCAAAACGTTCGGCAATATCGTAGCGTTTAGGGACCTTGAGCAAGCGACCGTTGATGCGATCACGCTGTTCGGTGACAAGAACACAAAGAACGTCGTGCTTGAAAAGAGCTACGACGAGTACATGAATGGCTTCGTTGATCAGGAAACCGGCGCGGCGCGACGCGGGTTCATTGATGTTGTGAAGGAGCTGACCGAGCGCTTTCCAAAGCCGGATGAGATTGTAAAAGAAGCAGATAAAAAAGAGTTCGCAAAGCTCTTTGGTGAGTATCTGAGAGTTGAGAATGTGCTCAGGAACTACGACGAGTTTTCTGCATTGAAAGCCTATCAGGGGCTCGATTTAACAAATCCCGCTGCCGTTGAGGAGTTCAAGCAAAAGCACTATTTGAGCGACGAGGATCTACACGACCTGGAAGCGGTAGAACTGCCTTCAGACCGAGCGGTTCAAGACTATAGATCGACATACAATGACATTCGCGATTGGCTGCGTCGGGAAAAGTCTTCGGCTGAGCAAGAACAGACCAATATCGAGTGGGATGATGTCGTTTTCGAAGTGGATCTTCTAAAATCGCAAGAGATTAACCTCGACTACATCCTCGAGCTCATCTTTGAGAAAAACAAAAAGGTAAAGAGCAAAGGGGATCTGATTGAGGATGCTCGCCGCGTCATTCGCGGCAGCCTTGGAAATCGTGCCAAAGAGAGCCTAATTGTGGACTTTATCAACCAGACTGATCTTGATCAGATTGATGATAAGGCAGGTGTGATCGATGCCTTTTTCTCTTTTGCTCGGGAGGAGCAACTCAAAGAGTTAGACGAGCTTATCAAGTCGGAAGATCTAAATTCCGATGCGGCAAGGCGCTATATTTCTGCTTCCATAAAACGCGAATTTGCAAGTGAAAACGGTGCTGACCTCAATGCCATACTCCCCAAGATGAGCCCACTAAATCCTCAGTTTCGGACCAAGAAGATGACCGTCTTCGAAAAAATTTCAGCGTTCGTAGACAAATTTAAGGGTGTGGGTGGGGAGCTATAATATTCCTCCCCCTCCCATGGTTCCTCCCCGGGCCTTTGCGTATACGGGGGGGCTTAGCGCGCAAGTTTTCTAGCGACTTGGATTTTCACCGGGGAATCCACCTAGAAGCCAGTTGCGCTGGCGTAGCCGAGATTTTGACTCATTTTCAACGACTTGCGCACTGACCGCCTACGGCAGGGTGGATTCCGACTGGAATCCAAGGAATCCACCCATCGGAATCCAGAGACCGCGGAAGCCACTCCCGGCAGCCACCTTCGTCAAGGCGACCCGAAGCCTTTGATTCAAAGTCACAAAATGGATTGACATTTCTAGCCCCCTTGACGTACCAAAGAACCATCGAAGATTTGCGCCCGGAGGATCCCCCTCGCGGGCGTTTTCATTTTCCCCCATCATCCCGAGCACCTCCCCATGGACCTCGTCTTCGCGCCGAGCCAGATCGAGAGTTGGCCTCTCGACCGGCTGCGCCCCTATGCCCGCAATGCCAAGATGCATGGCGACGACCAGGTCGCGAAGATCGCGGCCAGCATGGCCAAGTTCGGCTGGACGGTACCCTGCATGGTAGCCGACGATGGCGAGCTGATCGCAGGCCATGGCCGAGTGCTGGCTGCGACGATGCTGGGACTGACCGAGGTGCCGGTGATCCGGCTCGGCCATCTCGACGAGGCCGAACGCCGAGCCTATCGGATCGCCGACAACAAGCTGACCGAGCTTGGCGAATGGGACGAGGCGATGCTGCGTGATGAGATCGCAGGGCTATTGGCGGAAGACTTCGACCTCGATCTCCTGGGCTTTTCGGATGAGGATCTGGATGCCCTTCTGCAGGATCCAGAGGCGGTAAGCGACGATGGGGCCGTTGAGGGTGAGGATGATATCCCAGAGCCGCCGGTTAACCCTGTGTCGGTTGCAGGCGACCTTTGGCAACTTGGATCACATCGGCTGATCTGCGGCGACAGCACCTCGGCCGACGTGGTCGGGCGGCTGCTGGGTGATGTGCGGCCCCTCCTCATGGTCACTGACCCGCCCTATGGCGTGGAATACGATCCGTCCTGGCGCAACCAGGCGGGGGCCGCCAAGACGAAGCGCACCGGCAAGGTGCTGAACGACGACCGCGCAGATTGGCGCGAGGCCTGGTCCCTCTTCCCCGGCGATGTCGCCTATATCTGGCACGGTGCGCTGCATGCTGCGACCGTGGCCGACAGTCTGATCGCCGCGGGTTTCGCCATTCGCTCGCAGATCATCTGGGCCAAAGACCGGCTGGTGCTCAGCCGCGGAGATTATCACTGGCAGCATGAACCCTGCTGGTATGCCGTGCGCGTAAAAGGCAAAGGGCACTGGGCGGGCGATCGCAAGCAGACCACGCTCTGGCAGATCGCCAACCGCGATCAAGATGCCGACACCGTACATGGCACGCAGAAGCCGGTCGAATGCATGCGGCGGCCGATCTTGAACAACTCGAGTCCCGGCCAGGCGGTCTATGAACCCTTCATGGGATCGGGTACCACACTGATCGCGGCCGAGACGACCGGCCGCGTCTGCCTCGGAATCGAGTTGAACCCGACCTATGTCGATGTCGCCATCGAGCGCTGGCAATCTTTCACGGGCCAGGAGGCTGTTCTGGTGGATAGCGGCGAGACGTTCTCGGCGCTGAAATCCCAGAGGCTGGCGGCGTGATGCAGTCGCGCCGCCTCTCCTTGATCGAGGCCATCACCAATGTCCTGGTGGTATACGCGCTGGCGGTAGCCACGCAATTGGTGGTGTTTCCGTGGTTCGACTTGAACCCGAGCCTTGGCGAAAACCTGGCGCTGGGCTTGTTCTTTACCGCGATCTCGTTGATCCGCGGCTACGCGCTGCGCAGACTGTTCACACGGTTCGAGCGCAAATGAAAAAGGACCAGCCGAAGCTGGTCCTGAGTTGAGGCAGATTTGCAGCGAGCAGGTCCGCAAATCGAGAAGGTCAACAGGCGGTTAACCTGAGAAGCCTTGTCTGCCATAGAGTTTCGATTCGCAAGGACGGATCAACATATAGACAAGAATTGAAGGCAACCCCCCTCATATTGATCCGCGGATGTGATAAATCCGCCCGCGCTGCGCGTCTGAGCTCGTGGCGACATCGAAGCCGAGCTTCTTCTTCAACCCGCCCGAGATCATGCCTCTGGCGGAATGCGGCGCCCAACCCGTTGCCTCGACGATTTCGCCGATGGACGCCCCCTCGGGCCGCTGCAAGAGCGCGATGATCTGCGCCTGCTTGGTGCCGGCACGGATAGCCACCGGCTTCGACGTGTCGACATCGGGTGATATTTCGGCGGGCTCCCTTGCCGCCGAGGCCAGCTCCAGCTTCGACTTGCGCAGATTGCTCATGGTCGTCGCGACGACGGGCTCGATGCCGATCGCGGCAAGGCCAGCTTCGGTCGCGACCAGCGTGATACCGTGACCATCGCCGGTCTCGCGCCAGAGCGGATCGCCACGACGCAGATTGGCCTCGACCTCTTCGAGCCAGCCGCGTTCGATCATCTTGGCCACCGCCATCTTCGCGGCAGCACCGGCCAGCCCTTCAAGCAGCGGCATGGCGAGATTGTCGGGGCGCGTGGCCGCGCGGCTGAGAATGATGGACTGTGTATCGGTGAGTTTGGGCATCTTGGCCTCCTGTCGTGATGGGGATGTCGGGGATGGGTCAGTCGCTCTCGGCCATCGCGGCCTCGACGGCGAAGTGCTGCACCCAGCCCGTCATGTAAGGCAGCCCTGCGGGGATACCCTCGGAGCGTTCTGTAGCACGATCGATGCGCCAGCCCTGCCAGCGGCGGATCACGGAGTCGATGGCAGCCTCGAGCCCGATATTGCAGCCCGTTATGTTGTCGACGACATCATCGGCGACGTGGCGGCCCATGCGACTGTCGAGAAAGTCGCGAATGCCGATCATCTCGTCCTCGCTGCTGGCGCCTATGGCCTCGGCGATCAGGCGCGAGGCGAGGTTCCAGACCTCCGCGCTGCGACGGTCGCGCTCAGGGCAGACGGTCAGGGTGTGGAAGAAGCCGTAATCCTCGTTGCGACTGGGAAGGCAGGGATGCGTGGTCATGGTCGGAATCCTCGTGATGGGGGCTGGCGGAGCGCTGAGCCCCGCCGGTTGGGTTTCAAGCGGCGCTGCGAGCTTCGAGCGTCGCGATGTGGCTCCGCAGCGTTGCGGCCTCTTCGCGCGCAGCGTCGGCCCAGAAGGCGGCGCGGGCGTTGCAGGCGCGAGCAAGGCGCTCGGCATCCTCACGGGTGAAGCGGTTGACCTTATGTGCGCGCCCATGACCCGTGCAGGTGGCGAGATGCTTGCCGCCTTCAGGCGTCAGCGTGAAGGTCAGGGGTCCGAAGTCGTCAATGACGATCCAGCTGTGCGAGGCGATCATGGCGCAGGCGCTGGGCGCGAGGCGTGCTTCGATCTCTTCAGCGGCGGCGCGGAAGTTGGCGATCAGGGTGGAGGTGGTCATGGCGTGGGCCTTTCAGGTGAGTTGCATCGTTTTGGTGCAATCACAATCGCTCTGACGAGCCGATTAACGTAGCAAAATCAGAGCAATAACCTTGCTATATGATCACTCGGCAGAGGCCGTCGCATCGACCCACACCCCATCTTGCCAGACATAGAGATAAGATAGCTCGCAGGTCGGGCGCGGCAGGATGCGAGGCACTCGGGGCGGGTCGAAGCAGTCGAGTTCATCGGCGCGGACTTGCCGGATTTCGCGAGCGGCGAGGATGTCCTCGGGCGTCCACGCCGCCAACGCCGGCAGCATGTGCTCGGGGTAACCATCAAAGTGCGTATAGATGTGGGCCCATTTTTCGGGACCGATCTGGATGGCGATTTGTGCACGCGTGCTCATCCTGCCCTCCTTCAAATGAGTTGCAGGCTGGCCAGCAGGGCGCTGGCAGCGGCAAGCTGGGTGGTCGGAAGTTCGATCTTGATGTGGGAGATCACATCGGAGGCTTCGGCTGAGATGCCACCATCGCGCAGGGCAGCCTCGATGGCCTCTGCAACATCATCGGGCCGCGAGCGGTCAAACTGGTTGGGTAAGGTGTCGTGGTCGATGCGGAGGGTACTGATCGCGTTCATGGCAATGCTCACTTCTGCTGTTCAATCAGCGCGAGGAGGACCGCCGCCATGCCGCCCAGATATTCGCTGCGGCGGAACACGATCTCGTCGATGTGGCAGGCGTTGTCGATCGCGGGGTCAACCAGGAGATCGTCTGACATGTGCGGCATCAGGCGTTTGGCTTCGGCGTTGTAGCGGGTGGCAAGGGTCATCTGTGTTTCTCCAATCAGGCAATTTGCTTGATAAGAGAATCGCTCTTAGCCGAAGTGTAATCAACTCAAATAGACAGTTTTTTCTGTTTATTTTCAATATTTTGAGGTCAATCCAATCGCCATGGAAGGACTATCCGAACGCGCCTATGCCGAGCATGCTGGAATCTCCCGCGGGGCTGTTCAGAAGGCCCGAAAGACCGGTCGGCTGGTGCTTTTTGCAGACGGGTCTATCAACGCGGTGGCCTCGGATGCGCGGCGTGGGGCTGCCACCGATCCGGATCAACAGATGCGCTCACGTAGTGGGTTTGGTGCAGCTGGTGACGGTCCGGCAGTCTCCGGCCCCGGCGACAGCACGTCCTACATTAAGGCCCGGACGGCGCTAACCGTCTATCAGGCTCAGGAGCGTCAGCTCTCGATCCAAAAGAAAAAGGGCGTGTTGGTGGATCGCGCGCGGGCCGAGACTCTGGTGTTTCGTCTGGCCCGCCAAGAGCGGGATCTTTGGGTCACCTGGCCCACACGCGTGGCGGCGCTCATGGCCGCACACTTGTCCGCAGACATGGAGAAGGCATCCGGCAAGGCGGTGACGATCGAGACTGCAATCTTGCAGAGGGTGTTGGAAACCCATGTCCGAGAGCAGCTCGACGCCCTCGCAGACCTCAGGGTCTCGCTTGCATGATAGAGAAGGAAAAGATGACCACGATCTGACCACCGGCCTCGATCTCGGGTTTGACGGCGCCCAGGACGTCCTGCGTGCCTGGCGCCGGGGCATGCGGCCTGATGCAGACCTCACTGTGTCGGAATGGGCGGACAAGCATCGTTGGCTGTCGTCGCGGGCGGCAGCAGAACCCGGTCGGTATCGCACGGCTCGCGCGCCATATCTGCGCGCCATTATGGATGCGCTGTCGCCAAACCACCCAGCACAGCG
>NZ_CEZFMW010000060.1:0-21644 GCF_982993085.1 Thalassobacter sp.
ACAGCTCAGGTCCCGAGGGCAAGGTGCGTGGCACCCCTCAGCAGATCATCGAAAAATACAACCAGCTTGCGCGCGATGCGCAACTGTCTGGTGACCGTGTTGCGTTGGAAAACTTCCAACAACACGCCGAGCACTATACCCGTTTGTTGGCAACTGCTCAGCGGGAACAAGACGCCCGCCGTGAGGCCCAAGAGGCCCAGCAACAACAGCAACAGAACCGCTCTGATCGTAACCAAGATCGCAATCAGGACCGGGATCGCCAGCAAGATCGCGGCAATCACCGTCATCAGCAACAGCCCGAAACGGCACCTCATGTCGAGGACCCGGCCACTGCCGCTCAGCCCGAAGTGATGGAAGCAGACGCTCCCGTCACCTTGGTTGAGACGCCAGAGACCAAGGTTGATGCGCCCCCCAAAGCAGCGCGGAAACCACGGCCACGTGCACGTGCAAAGGCCCCGAAAGAGGGCGCCGAGGCTGCACCTGAGCCGAAGTCCGAAAGCCCCGAGACGCCTGCCGCCGAATAAGTGCAGGTCGTTAAGGCTCGTGAGTGTTGGCTGAATACTCAGTCTTTTGTGACATCAAAAACTCTGCCTGCGCGTAAAGCGCGCGGGCTTTTGAGCCCGATTGGTCGGGTTATGTGCAACGAACATAGGGCAGGGCCAGCGCGGGCCATGCATGATTTCTTTACCGCCCTCTGCCAATTCGCCGTCCTGCTACAACGCGCTTTGTGCCCCAATTGGAGCAAGGCGGCCGTGCACAAGTTGCGTTAACCCATGCCGCAAAACGGTCCGAGAAATTCCAAAAGCTACGAAGGCTGCCATCTGCGACTGATCTAGTCGGGCGCAGGGTGAGGATTATCAACCGGCAGACGCGCTTCAGCTCGGTGAAGGCCAAAGCCAATTGAGTGGTATGCTGACAGAACCCGCGAGAGACGTTCTGTTGACGAGATCACTTGCCGACTATGAGGCTGCGACTGCGCGGGCGAGGGCGCAAAATCCCTCTAGCGGCACCTGTTCTGCCCGGTCCGTGGGTTTGAGACCCGCAGTGATCAACCGATCTTCGATATCCGGTGCGATGCCCTTCAATGCCGATCGCAGCATTTTGCGTCGCTGGTTAAACCCCGCCGCGACCACGCGGTTCAGCACTGCCGCATCCGCCTCAAAACGCGCTTTGGGCAGCGCCGTAAGGTGCACGACAGCCGAGGACACTTTGGGCGGCGGTGTAAAAGCCTCAGGCGGCAGGTGCAGCGCGATATGCGCATCGGCCCGCCACTGTGCAAGGAGCGCAAGGCGCCCATAGGCCTTGGATCCGGGTGCTGCCACGATCCGCTCGGCCACTTCTTTTTGGAACATCAGTGTCATAGACGTCCACACAGGCGGCCATTCCGCCGGGGTCAACCAACGCACCAGCAATTCGGTGCCTACGTTGTAGGGCAGATTTGCGGCAATTCGGATCGGTGGCGTTAGATGCGCCAATGCATTCACGTCGAGAGCATCGCCTTCGATAACCTCTAATTGGCCGGGGTAGGCGGCCGAAATCTCGGCCAAGGCCGGCAGGCAGCGGGGGTCTTTTTCCACGGCCAGTACGCGACGTGCGCCTTCGGCCAACAACCCGCGGGTCAATCCCCCGGGGCCAGGGCCGACCTCCAGAATGTCAGAGCCGCTTAAATCGCCTGCCACTCGTGCAATCCGTGCCGTTAGGTTGAGGTCCAATAGGAAGTTTTGTCCAAGCGATTTGCGCGCGCTCAACCCGTGGGTTGCGATGACATCGCGCAGCGGTGGGAGGGGATCAATTTGTGCCATTACGCGACCTTTGCTGCGGCGCGACGGGCCACCATTTGTGCGGCCATATCAATTGCGGCGGCCATGGACGTTGGGTTGGCGATGCCTTTGCCCGCGATATCAAATGCGGTGCCGTGATCGGGTGAAGTACGAATGAATGGTAGGCCCAATGTGACGTTCACGCCCCTGTCGAAATCGAGCGTCTTGATCGGGATCAGGGCTTGGTCGTGATACATGCACACGGCGGCGTCATATCCCTGCCGGGCGCGGGCATGAAACATCGTATCGGCAGAACTGGGCCCCGTAAGTGCCAAACCGTCAGCGCGCAATCGATCCACAAGGTCCGTGATCCATTCCAACTCTTCGCGGCCCATCGTCCCACCTTCGCCTGCGTGGGGGTTTAGGCCAGCAATCGCGATCCGTGGGGCCGCGATACCAAAGTCTGAGGTGAGGCCTGCGGCTGTGGTGCGGATCACCTGTTCCAACAGATCGGGTGTCAAAGCGGCGGGGACCTCTGACAGGGCGATGTGGATCGTTGCGGGCACGACCCGCAACGCGTCAGATGCCAGCATCATTACGACATCGACGTCGCCGCCCAGGCTGGCCAAGTATTCTGTATGGCCGGGATAGGCAAAGCCCGCGCCGTCTTGTAGCGCTTTTTTGTGGATGGGTCCCGTGACAACCGCGCTGGCAGCACCGCTTTGTGCCAACTCAACAGCCCGGGCAATGGCAGAGACCACACCGGGGGCTTGGGACGCTTGCGGGGTGCCGGGCGTGGCGGGGCCGGGGATGTCGTGCACCAGAACTGGCAAGCCTTTGGCCATAGCAGCATAGGTGCCCGCAGGTGCATCGATCGGCACAACGGGCACGCCGAACCCCTCAAAATGCTCAGGGTTACCAATTGCAAATCGAGGGGCGCCGTCGGGCGCGTAGCTTCGGGCAATGATCTCGGGGCCGATCCCTGCGGGTTCACCGCAACTGACCGCGAGAGGGGGCATTGTCATGCTCATCCCTGTGGCCGAGCAATCACCGCGTCTGCGCGCAATTCGTCCAAGAACCCATTCGCATAAGAGACAAGCCGCTGTTGGCGCAGTTGCCCTCTGATCTGGTCCCGTGCGCCTTCTGCAATCTCAGAGGACCTGCCGCAGAGCATGATGAACCGCAGGTCATTCGCAGTGCTCAGCATGGTCGAAACCTCATGGGTGTCTAGCTTCGCAAGCTCCAGCGCCAGCTCCTGCGACAGTTCGCTTTGCAGGACCGATTGCCGTGTGACGGGGCTGGACAGGTCTTGGCCATAGAGATCTTCGCAGGTGTCCACACTGTCGCGGAGATCTTGTGCTACCGATACCGCTGCTTCGGTACGGCCACCGGGGATCAACACTTCGGCGTATTCGACAGCCAGCGTTTCGGGTGCCGTTGCGCTTAGTTCTTCTAGATCACGCAACAGGAACAACGCAATAAATGGCCCAAGGTTGATGGGGGCGCTGACTTCGCCGGGAGCAAGGGTCAGGACTTGACCCACAACTTGCGGCGGCAGGTTGCCCAGCGGGACCCAATCGAGCCGACCGCCGCGTTGTGCCGTAGGCGCGGCCGAATACCGCTGGGCCGCGGCGGCAAATGCAGCGGGGCTGTTGATTGTATCGGACAGGCGGTTGGCCAGCGCCTCGTTTTCTTCTGTCAGCTCAGGTGTCAGTGGCAGAGCGATTTCGGATAGTAAAATGCGCGCCGATCCTCGCTCATTGGCAAGTGCGAGGGCGCGGTCGACTTCGGCTTCGGTTATCTGTGCGCGGGGACCAAAGCGTTGCTGCACCAAGCTGCGCCACAGCGCACCATTGCGCACGAAATCGCGCAAGGTTTCGGCGGCGACGCCCTCTTGGCCGAGGGCCGCGATCAAGGCATCCGGCTCTAGGTTCGTGCGCGTGGAAAATTCTGCAATTCTGGCTTCAAGCTCTTCGGGAGAGAGCGTGACACCTGCGGAGCGGGCGGCTTGCAGTTGCAGAGCTTCATCGATCAGCGCTTCGGTGATCGCCTCTTGGCTCACCCCGGGAGAGCGCAAGAGGGTCAGAAACAAGACGCGCTGTTGCACCTGAAAGTTGGTCACGACAGCCCCGTTTACGGTGGCAGCCGCCGCGAAGGGGTTCGCGCTTTGCGCCATTGTGTTTGAGGTGGTCAGGCCAAGCGCGCCAACAGTCAATCCGCCCGCCAAAAGAGCACAACGCGTCCCCGCCCAAAGACCCCGTTGGGCGCGTCGCATAAATCCAGCCAGCGATGATGTCATTGCTTTCGTCCTCATCAGAATGTGCAGCTGCGGCGTTGCCCGCGACTGCCCTCATTACCTGCGCCAAATCCAGTCAGCTTAAATGTTAATCCGACGGTCGTTGTCGGGCGCAGGGTCGTTGTCGTCGTAAAGCGTCTTGAGACGTCGAAGTCCACCCGAACGCAATGCGAATGGTAGGTCAACCCAACACCCGCTGTACTTGCGTCATTGGTTCTAAAGTCATATCGCCAGTCGACTTGGCCCGTCCAGTCACGTACCAAGGCAAAATTGGCATTTAGCGACCACTCCGATGTGTCCAAGAGCCGCCCCGCCGCCGCATCTGCCTCAAGCCAAGTGAAGCCCGACAGGATAGAGTAGCGGTCGTCAGTATACCGGAGCAGCGTTTCGGAGCGGGCAAAGGACAGTTGATCGTCAAACAATGCGCGGTGGGCCAATTGCAACCGGTTTTGCACGTCTAGTGATACGGCCGCCAGCCAGTCGGAGGATGAGCCATCCAGCCCGGTGCCCGCATTAAATTGGTTTTGGTCCGCATCCCGCACCACACGTCCGAGCGTCAGCCCAAGGTTCCAACCCGCCGGATCAACGCGGGTATAGTTGACGCCGATATTCAGCCGATTGCCGGTTTCTCGGACATCACGGCCCGCAAAACGGGACGTTGAAAACAGATTGCCTTCGTCAAAGTCGACGGTTTGGCTGTCTTCGTTCGGAGCGTCCTTTTGAGTGTCGCGGGTAAAGACGGCCTGAACGATCGGTTCTAACAGGTGTTGTACGCCGCTGGTCGTGACCTTTGCCATTGGCATGCGGGCCTCAAACGTGAGGATGGGTGTTACGCGGGCGACGGTCTCATCCGAAAAGGTCAGAGGATCTTGGAAGATTTGGTAGTGATCGAGGCTGCCCTCAGCATGAAGCCTCGTCACGAGACCGCTCCTCCAAAGCCAAGACCGCTCCCACTCGGCACTGAGACCGACGCGCGCTAGGTCCCGCGACAAGGTGATAACGGGGTCGTCTGCTCGGCGATAGTGTCCTTGTAGCTCTGCACCCACCGTCGCGATTCCGCCTATTATATCTGGTCCAAAGCGCCGTGTTATGCTGGCGGAAGCTAAAACTGTGGGAAGTAAGCGATTAGCCTCGGTTTCTCGGAGCGATTGAAATGAGATGATCTCTGCTTGGTGGATTTGCTTGCGATCTATTCGCGCTATGGCGAGGCGGCTGGTTAGCCGATCCAAGCCTGAGATGCCGTATGTCACAAGGTAATCTGGGTCGGAGGTCGTCTCGATATCGAACGTTAACGTATAATCTTGCGCTACATCGAAGGTTCCTTCGGCAAACACATAGCCGCGGTAGGCTTCGGAGGTAAGGCCATCAAACGTCAGCGCCCCGTTTACCTCAATGGAACCGTTTACAAAGGCTTGACGGTAACGGCCTTCCAGAGTTTCGGTGCCGCCGGTCGATACATATGGCGTCAATGTCAGATCGCGGCTTTCATCAATGACATAAAAGTAAGGGATTTTAATTCCGGCACCTAGTTGATCGTTCGAGCTTAGCTCAGGCGCAAGAAACCCACTAGAGCGTTCAAGTGTTGGGTCGGGCAAACGGATTTGCGGCAAATAAATTACCGGCACGCCCAGCACGCGCAGTTGAGCTTGTTCGAAATACAATTGGCGCTCTTGCGTGTCGTGGATGACCCGCTTGGAACGAATTTGCCAAAGCGGCACAGGATTTTCCGCGCAGATGGTGCAAGATGATGCGACCGTTTGATAGGCCTGCACAAACCGTCCGTCGCTAGAGCGAGAAATTTCAGTCGCGGCGATTTGCAATTGCTCATCCAGAACCAATCGAGCCCCGCGCAACAGCCCGCTTTGCAGGTCGGACGATAGCTCTGCGAAGTCGGCAAATATCACCGTAGTTTCGTCATCGCGCAGCGTGATTGGACCGTTGATCGACAGGCTGTCGTCTGTTCGGTCATAGCGAATTTCGTCGGCCTTTAACTGGATGCCGTCGTAGAAGACCTCCACGTTGCCTTTGGCCATAAGCGTGCCTGTCTCGCCCACGAAATCGATAGCATCTGCGATCAGTAGCGCGGGGGGCGACGTTTCCTGTGCCGTTGCGGAGCCAAGGCTCAGAATGACGGCAAGTGCGGTCGCGGCAAGTGGGGATTTCAGGCGGGACATAGGCCGGGGCATTACCCTTCCTCTCTATGCAAAAGGACGCCGAGGCCGACGCAAATAGCCGCCAATGGGGGGGCCCAAGCTGCGATTTGAACGGATAGTTGGCCGTTTTCCCCCAAGACTTGCGCAAAGGACCGCAGAAAGAAAATGCCAAAGCCGACAATAAGCGCGACGAGCACCATTTTACCCACACCGCCTGCGCGGGCGTGACCCATGGAAAAACCGGCTCCGATCAAGACCATGGCCATCAGCATGACAGGCGATGTCAGTTCCATCGCCAGCCAAACCCTGTGTTGCAGGCCCGAAAAACCTGCCGCGTTAAGTTGGTTGATAAAGCTGGGCAATTCATAGATCGGGATCGCCGAGGGCACGCCAAAGCTGTCGCGGATTTGTGCCTGTGTGAGGGTCGATGGCAGGTTGAGTTTCGGATGCAGCGATGCGTCACGCTCGGGGTTGCGGCTGCTGTCCAATGGCCAGCTTTTCGCGTTTTGGAGGCGCCATTCTGATCCATCCGGTGCCACAGGGGCAAGCCGCGCCCGGGATGCATCGATACGCGCAATCATCGATCCTTGGGGGTCAAATTGCAGGAATGTTGCATCGAACAACACTGTACCGTCCAAGGATGACCGCGCCGCGCGGATGACAGTCTGGCCTGTACCGTCGCCTTGCCGCAACCAGACACCTTTGGGCGACAATGACAGAAAAGAAGAAACACCGCTGCGCAGGCGGTCTGAGACGCGCTCATACTCCGATTGGGTGGCCGCGACGATCGGATTCAACACGCCAAGTCCAAACATGCCCAGCATGAAGGCCCCGCCTATGGGGGCGACCAATGCAGACATGCCAGACCGACCCGAGGCCCGGATCGCCACCAATTCGGATGATCGTGCGAGACTGACCAAAAGGGCCAGCGTCGACAGGATCACGATAAGGGGCAGGATCTGATACAGGGCCGCTGGAAGGTTCAGCGATGCGAGGCGAAAGCCGTCCCGCAACCCGCCGCTGTCTTGGTCCAAACGACGGACCTGTTCCATCAGATCAATGGGGAACAGAAGTGCCACAAAGACCAAGGTCACAAGGCCAACAGTCGCAAAGAACCGACGCAGAAGGTACAAGTTGAGGGTCATGCCGCCACCCCTCGGATGAATTTGCGTGGTGCATATGCGTTCCAAGATAGAGCGAGTGCGGCCATCACCATCGTAAGAGCCGCAGGCAGATACGTCAGTGGCCACAGGTCTGCACTGCCGCGCACGGTGTTCTCAACCACATTAGAGGTGAGCTTCAGCAAAATTGCCAAGAAAACGGCCGCGAGGATTTGACGCCAAAGGCCCAGCCGCGAAAAGCTGCCCAGCATCAGTAGCGCAATGGCCAAAACCGGCAGGGCGGCCGCGAAAATCGGCTCTGCAAAGCGGTTGTGTCCCTCAAACAGATAAACCCCCCGCTTGACCCCGTCGCGGCTCAAATCTGTCGCCTCGGCCCGCAGCAAAGCGCCCGTATCTAGTGAGCGTGGATCTTTGCGCGGGCTTGCCGGGCCGCCAACAAGACCTGCAAGGTCATAGGTGAAGTCTGCAAATGACACGACCGTCAGGCTGCGCGTTTCCGTGTGCAGGGTCTGGGCGGAACCTTCGAACATCACCAGTCGAGGGCTATCACCTGCACGCAGCAAAACACCACGTTCCGCCGTGTAGGTCGTGCGTGCTGCCGCGTCCCTGCGATCTTGGAGGAACACGCCCCGCAACTCACCCTGCTCAGTGATCTCTCGGACGTAGACGGTGATGCCAGTGCCGGGGTGCAAAAACTCGCCGTCTTTTAGGAAACGGCCTGTGATGTCACGCGACAGTTCTTGGTTTTGTTCAACCAGCATTGTGCGGGATACGGGCACTAACAGATGAGCCAGAAGTGACAACAGCACTGCCACGCACAGGCCAAAATACACAACCGGTCGCGCCATGGTCCAAGGGCTTAGCCCGGTGGTTTGGGCCACGACCAACTCGCTTTCGCCGCTGAGGCGGTTCACACCGTAAAGCGTCGCTACCAGCGCCGATATGGGCAGCACCGTCAAAATCACGGATGGCAAGGTCAGCAACGTCAGTTCCAGAAACAGCGAGACGTTTGATCCGCCCGCAATCAGCCGATCAAACAGACTGACAGCGCGATTGACCCAATAGACCGCCACAAGGATCAGGCTAAAAAAGCCAAAAACCATCAAGAGATGCGACAGGATGTATCTGTCGAAAGTACGCATACTGTCCCTAGTGCCCCGCCGTGCCTCGTGCTTGGGTCTTTTTAGTCGCTTTGGCCGCCCGGTGCGAGTGTAAACTGGTCATTGCCCATGCAGAGGGCTAGGTTGCCGCACAACGCCCACGTAATGGGTTGAGAACAGGGAAGACATACTATGACCGTGCCGATGCAAATTCATTTCAAACACACCGATCTGGAAGGCCTTGCGGCCGTTGAGGGCAAGATCGCGATCTTTGTTCCCGACGAGGGCACCCTGTCGCCAGAGGCACGTCGTTTGAACCGGGTGACCAAAGGCGCTGTCGCGCGGGCAGTTGAAAGCAAGGCGTTTGAAAAAGCAAAAGCTGGCAAAGGCATTGAGATCGGGTACCCAGCGGGCATCGCCGCTGAAGCGATCATGGTGATGAAGCTGGCCCGTCGTCCCGAAGCGGCTGAGGCCCGCGACGCCGGTGCCGCCTTGGCCAAGTTCAAGGGGCGGGGCGCGTTGTTGGTGCTGGGCAGCAGCCAGCGCCGTGCGGCCGACGTGTCGCTAGGTTTGGCGCTGCGTGCCTATGAATTTGACGCGCACATGGTCGAGAAGGCCGACGACACCCCGCGCCAAGACACCGTGTTCATGCACAACAAACCCGAGGAACTCGCCGCCGAGGCCAACCCCCTTGCGGCCATCGCTGAGGGCGTGTTTTTCACCCGTGATCTGGTCAATGAACCCGCCAACGTGCTGACGACCGATGATTTCGCTGCCCGACTTGCCGCAATGCAGGAGCTGGGGCTTGAGGTTGAAATTCTCGAAGAGGCGGATCTGGAAAAGCTGGGCATGCGCGCTCTTTTGGGCGTGGGGCAGGGCTCGCGGAGCGCGTCCAAAGTGGTCGTGATGCATTGGAACGGCGCACGTGGCACCGAGAGAGCAAATGAGCCTCCCTTTGCATTGATCGGCAAAGGCGTCGTGTTCGACACCGGCGGCATTTCGCTTAAACCTGCCGGCGGCATGGAAGACATGACCATGGATATGGGCGGCGCGGGCGTCGTTGCAGGCGTGATGCGTACATTGGCCCTGCGCAAAGCCAAAGCCAATGTTGTGGGCATTGTCGGGTTGGTTGAAAACATGCCCGATGGCAATGCTCAGCGTCCGGGTGATGTCGTCCGCTCCATGAAGGGTGATACGATTGAGGTCATCAACACGGACGCCGAAGGCCGGCTCGTGCTGTGCGACGTGATGTGGTATGCGCAAGAGCGTTTCAAACCCTCGGGCATGATTGATCTGGCGACGCTGACGGGGGCTATTATCATTGGCCTAGGCCATGAAAACGCTGGCGTGTTTTCCAACAGTGACACGCTGTCGAATGACTTTCTGGCAGCGGCCAAGGAAACCGGCGAAGGCGCATGGCGTCTGCCACTGTCGCCCGCCTACGACAAGCTGCTCAAATCCCGTGTGGCAGACATGAAAAACGTTGGTGGCCGCGCGGCAGGATCGATCACTGCGGCGCAATTCCTCAAACGGTTCGTCAAGGATGAAACGCCTTGGATTCACCTCGATATCGCGGGTGTGGCCTCGGTGTCGTCCGAGACAGCCTTGGCCCCTGCGGGTGCGACGGGCTGGGGGGTGCGCGCGCTTGATCAGCTGATCGCTGACAAATACGAGGCCAAGTAGCGCACGACCAATGGGAGAGGCGTATTTCTACCACCTGACGCGGCAACCTCTTGAGGTCACGGCTGCCACTCTGCTCGGCAAAGCGCTTGGGGCAGGGTGGCGCGTGGCATTGCGTGGCCGCAATGCGGAGCGTCTGAAGGCGCTGGACGTCAAGCTGTGGCATGGCGCGCGGGACGGCTTTCTGCCCCACGGGCTTGCGGGCGGGGACCACGATGCCCGCCAACCGATCCTACTGACCGCTGATATGACGGCCGCCAATGATCCGCAGTGCGTCATGGCGGTAGATGGGGCTGAGGTCGCACCGGAGGAGGTGCGGTCGCTCTCACGGGTGATGATCTTGTTCGATGGCACAGATGGTGAGGCCGTGGCCCGCGCTCGAACACAGTGGAAAGCTTTGACAGATGCGGGTGCTGCTGCACGCTATTGGTCCGAGGAAAGTGGCCGCTGGGAAGAAAAAGCGTCAAAGAACACGGATTAGGCCGCCCCTAGTTGGGCCGCCGTTTATTATTCCCAGCAACTGACCAAGACGGTCATGTCGGCGGCGCGCGCGGTCAAATCCTGTGACGCGAGGGTTTCTGTCGCTGAGGAAACCGTAGGGGACACCCCTTGCGACAGGAGCGTCACTGTGATGTCGCCTGCTTTGCGGGCAAAGGCCACGTCCTGCGGCAAGGTGCGGGTGGCTGTCGTATCTGCCAGCAATACCCCCGTGACCGCGCCTGTTTCATCGAAAACTGGCCCACCCGTGTCGCCGGGTTGTGCGACCATGCTCAGCCGCAACAACGCCTCATCACCCGTTAAACCGCGCAGGTCCTCAAGTGTGCCGAAGGTCAGGCTGGCAGCCCCTAGGATACCCTCGTAGGGAAAGCCCGCGACGGAAACCGTGCTGCGCAACCGGCCCGGCGTGCGTGCAAAAGCGGCCACGGCGACGGGAGCTAAACGCTCTTGTGGGGCGAGCAGGGCGATGGTGTCATCCGCAAAGATCACGTCAGCAGGGTGCTGTTGGTTGATCGTCAGGCGTCCGCACCCATTAGCCATCTCGGCTGATGTCAGCACGCGGCCAGAGGTGTCCACAAAGAAACCGGAGCGGGATTTTATGGGACGCCGAATATCAAGACCCGATACAAGATCAACGTCTTGCTGCGCTGCATCAAACCCTTGGGCGGGGTCCATCGCGGGGCCGATGGAGCGCAGGCTTGCCTCCATCTTGGGTAGGACGCGGGCAATGGTTTCGGCCTGCTCTGGGGGCCAGATCAGCATAAAGCCATGCACATGGCCGTCGCGCAGACGCACATGTGTCTCGGAGGTCAGGGTGGGGCTTTCACCGCGCAGGATAAACCCATCGCGGCCCTTGGAACGTGGGCCGTTTGGCGGCACCACATCAAGAGTTTGCAGAATGTCATAAAGCCCGCTGACCGTGCCGCGATCACCGGCTTGACTGATCAAGACCATGCGCACACCGCTGCCATCTCGGGCCTCAAAGTGGGCAAAAGGGGCCTCATAGCGGTCAAATTGGACAAGCCCGAGCGGGGCCTCGATCTGGACGCCTGCGATGTCGTCGCGCAGGACCTCAAGCCCAAGTGTCGCCAGTGCCTTGCCGTACTGCTGTAGCAATTGGCTGCGTTGCGCGGTGGTCAAAATGCCGGTGGGCTCTTGGCCCTGATCATTCTGCCACAATTGCATGGATCGGCGCGTACCGGGGCCAAAGGCACCATCAATCGCGGCCGTGTAGAACCCGAACCACTGAAGCGCAGTTTGCAGGTCCTCGCGTTGTGGGCGGGTCAATAACCGCTCGGAGGCACGGGCCTCAGCCACTGTTTCGTCTGTTGCAGAGGGCGCGATGGCCGGAGCCGTGAGCCGAGGCGTCACAACTTGCGCCTGTTGGCTGCCAACGGTGCCGATTTCGGGCCAGAACTGTGCACCGAACCCACGACCGTCTGCGATAAAACTGTCACGGGGGATTAGCCCGTTGGCGCGCAACTGGCGCAACGTTGTCTGGGCGGTGGCCGCGTCGAAGGGGCCCAGTGCCAGCGAATACCAACCGGAGGGGGCGGCAAAACCGTTCAGATCGGGAACAAGCGCGCCATAGGCTTGAGCGCGATCTTGGGCCTCTGACAAAGTTGGGTGGCTTTCTATTTGCACCCAAGTGCTTTGTTGCGCGAAGGCGGTCGGGGCGAAAAAGCCCATGGAAATCACAATAAATACGTTCAAAAGGCGGCGTGTCATACTGTCTCCGTCGCGGGTATGCCTTAGCGCGTGTCGCGGTTGGCATGGCGCGTGTTGGCGTGGTTGGGGCTTTGTGCCAAAGCGCGCGGCGCAGTGCAATGCTTAGGCGCTTGGGCCAAAGGGTTACATACAGCGGCTGCGTCTTTCGGGTCGCATCCGCGCGTTGATTGACCCCCCTGACGGAACCGCCTATGCAAGCGCCGAACGCCGGTGCCCCCGCACCAAACGCTACGGAGCACCGCTATGTCCGCATCCCCCACGCCCACGACCCCACGCTCGTTCCAGGAGATTATCCTGCGCCTGCAAGAGTATTGGGCGTCAAAAGGCTGCGCTGTCTTGCAACCCTACGATATGGAGGTCGGCGCGGGCACATTTCACCCCGCCACGACCCTGCGCGCCCTCGGCAGCAAGCCATGGGCTGCGGCCTATGTGCAGCCATCGCGCCGCCCGACTGATGGCCGCTACGGCGACAGCCCGAACCGGTTGCAGCATTATTACCAATACCAAGTGATCATCAAACCTTCACCGCCCGACCTGCAGGGGCTGTATCTTGGTTCGCTTCGGGCGATTGGGATTGATATGGATTTGCACGACATCCGCTTTGTTGAGGATGATTGGGAAAGCCCCACTCTGGGTGCATGGGGCCTCGGGTGGGAGGTCTGGTGCGATGGGATGGAAGTCTCGCAGTTCACGTATTTTCAACAGGTTGGCGGGCATGACTGCCAACCCGTCTCGGGTGAGCTGACGTATGGTCTTGAGCGTCTTGCGATGTACGTTCTGGGCGTGGATCACGTGATGGACATGCCGTTTAACGCGCCCGACGCGCTGATCCCGCTAAGCTATGGGGATGTGTTCCGCGAGGCAGAGGCACAATACGCGCGCTGGAACTTTGATGTGGCCAATACCGAGGCGCTGTTGCAGCACTTCGTCGATGCTGAGGCTGAATGTGCGGCAATCCTCGCGCTGCCTGCAGAGGACCCAAAAACAGGACGCCGGATCGTGATGGCGCAGCCTGCGTATGATCAATGCATCAAGGCCAGCCACATTTTTAACCTGCTGGACGCGCGCGGTGTGATCTCGGTCACGGAACGTCAAGCGTATATCGGACGTGTGCGTGCCCTTGCAAAGGCCTGCGCGGATGCCTTCGTTCAGACGCAAGCAGGCGGCTGGCAGCCGCAGGAGGCCTGAGGTTTTGGGGAAATTTGTTGTGACGCTGTTACTTGGGACCGCATTGGCCGCTGGCGTGGGGATTTGGTACGCAAATCACTCTGCTTATTGGGCGCCAATGGAAAACGTCACCTTGCGGGCCACACCGGTCGGGGGCGCGGCGCCTGAACCATTTGGTGTTTCGGACGTGACGGCGATCCGCTCTGCCTCATCACCGTTGGGGTTTCGGGCGTGTTTTACCACGACTTCATCGCCCGCTTTCATGAGCGAACGCTTCGAAGTGCTTGAGGATGCGGCGCCCACTGTGCCGCCCTCATGGTTTGAGTGTTTTGATGCACCCGAAATCGGTGAGGCGCTGACCAATGGCGGGGCGCTTGCGTTTCTGGGCCAAGAAAACATCGCCTACGGCGTGAACCGCGTGATTGCCGTGCTGCCTGATGGGCGCGGCTTTGCGTGGCATGAACTGAACAATTGCGGGAAGAAGGCCTATGATGGCTCTCCCGTTGGTGACGCGTGCCCTGATCGCGCGACCTTTAAGGGAGACTTCTGATGCCCGATCTGTTGCTGGAGCTGTTCTCCGAGGAAATTCCTGCCCGCATGCAGGCCCGTGCCGCCGCTGATCTGCAAAAACGCGTGACCGACGGTTTGGTCGAAGCCGGTTTGACATACGCTGGTGCTGTGGCCCATGTGACGCCGCGCCGTTTGGTTTTGTCGGTCAACGGCCTGACCGCAGAAAGCCCAAACACCCGCGAAGAGCGCAAAGGCCCGCGGGTTGATGCGCCCGAAAAGGCACTTGAGGGGTTTTTGCGGTCTACCGGTCTTGAGAAAGACCAACTGGAAGCGCGGGACGACAAAAAAGGGCAGGTGTGGTTCGCGGTCATCGAAAAGCCGGGGCGCCCGTCGGCTGAGATTATCGCTGAACTGATCCCCGATGTGGTGCGCAATTTTCCATGGCCGAAATCCATGCGGTGGGGCACGGGCAGCCTGCGCTGGGTCCGGCCATTGCACACAATCTTGTGTATTCTGACCGATGAAGTGGGCGCAGAGGTTGTGCCGTTTTCGGTCGATACGATCACCTCGGGCAACACAACGCGCGGCCACCGCTTCATGGCGCCAGATGCATTCTCTGTCACGTCATTTGAGGATTACGCCGCCAAGCTGAAACGCGCCCATGTGGTCCTAGAGGCCGCTGAACGCGCTGATGCCATATGGCACGACGCCACGAACCAAGCCTTTGCAGCGGGGCTAGAGGTGGTAGACGACAAGGGCCTTCTGGCTGAGGTCGCGGGCCTTGTGGAGTGGCCTGTCGTCTTAATGGGTGAGATCGCAGAAGACTTCCTCGATTTGCCACCTGAAGTGCTGCAAACCTCGATGAAAGAGCACCAAAAGTTTTTCTCGGTGCGCAACGGCGCGACAGGGCGGATTGAGCGGTTTGTCACCGTGGCCAACCGTGCGACGTCAGACAATGGGGCGACCATTCTTGCGGGTAATGCAAAGGTGCTATCGGCGCGGTTGGCCGATGCAAAGTTCTTTTGGGAGAACGACCTGCGCGTGGCAACGTCCGACATTAACACCTGGGTGCAATCCCTTGATAATGTGACATTCCACAACAAGCTGGGCAGTCAGTTGGAACGGATTGAGCGGATCAAGACGCTGGCCGCAGAAATTGCGCCCTCCGTCGGAGCAGACGCCGAGTTAGCTGCGATTGCCGCGGGTGTGGCCAAGGCCGACCTCAGTTCCGAAATGGTCTATGAGTTTCCTGAGCTTCAGGGCTTAATGGGCCGTTATTACGCAACCCACGCAGGCCTGCCTGCGGAGGTCGCGGCTGTGTGCGAGGAACACTACGCCCCGCTCGGACCGTCGGATGATGTGCCGACTGCCGCTGTTTCTGTCGCGGTTGCGCTGGCGGACAAGATCGACTTGTTGACCGGATTTTGGGCCATCGATGAAAAGCCGACAGGGTCAAAAGACCCGTTTGCACTGCGCCGGGCAGCCCTTGGGGTGATCCGGTTGGTACTGGAAAATGGCGCGCGTTTGAACCTGTCAGAGGTTTTGGCCAAAGGGTATCCGGGCGCGGATACCGCTGATCTGATGGGCTTTATCTATGATCGACTAAAAGTGTACTTGCGCGATCAGGGTATCCGTCACGATGTGATTGACGCCTGTCTTGCGATGCCGGGTGCTGATGATCTGGCGTTGTTGGTGGCACGGGCCCGGGCGTTGAATGACGTGTTGGCGACTGAGGATGGTGGAAATCTTGTCCAAGGCTTTAAGAGAGCGTCAAACATTTTGAGTCAAGCTGAGGCGGCTGATGGGGTGGAATACTCCTTCGGCGCGGATGTGAAGTTTGCTGAGATGGACGAAGAAAAGGCCCTTTTTGCGGCGCTGAAGACGGCAGAAGGGGCGATCTCTCCGGCCATCGAGGCCGAAGATTTCGCGGGCGCAATGGGCGCCATGGCGCAGCTGCGCGGTCCGGTTGATGCGTTCTTTGATGCGGTGCAGGTGAATGCAGAGAGTGAGATCCTGCGGCGCAACAGGCTGAACCTGTTGTCGCAGATCCGAACGATTTGCAGCCAAGTCGCGGATTTGACCAAGCTGACCGGTTAGCGTGTTGGCTATCGCATTGGGTCTCTCTTTGTGGCTGCGACGCGCAACTGCATGACAAGAATACATGCATCATGAAGGTGATGCTTGTATGACCGGCGCAGCGCCTTATGCTGCAGATGCACCATGAGAGTGGCAACATGCTTGAGAGCCCTGATTTCACCGAAGTGACCACAACTGCGGACATCCGCAAACAACGTCATGGCAACCGCGCAAAGTGTTTGCAGCGGCTCGTGCGTCTGGGGCTTCCGGTTCCGCAGACCGTCGCGCTTTCGTTTGAAACGGTGCGCAACATTGCCAATGGGCAAATGCCTGATCTGACGTCGCTTTTGGGCGTGTTTGATGCGGACCCGCTTCTGATTTCGGTGCGGTCTTCCAGTGAGGCCGCTGATTGGGGCGGGCCGGGCACGATCCTGAACATCGGTATGAATGACGCAACCCACGCGCTGCTGTCGGATCGACTGGGGCGCGAGCGTGCCGATAAGCTGTATTTGCGGTTCATTCGCGCCTTTGCCATTGAGGTGATGCGCCTTGATGATGCACCATTTCTAGACGCGCAGACCCCCGCTGCGGCCATGGCGGAATATGCCGCAGAAATGGACGACGCCTTTCCGCAAGACCCAACTGTTCAGCTCAGCGAAGTCTTGCGATCTATGGCGCGCGCGTGGGAAGGGACGTCGGCACGGCTATTGCGCCAAGCCCAGGGTGCGCCTGCGGATGCGGGGCTGGGTCTTGTGGTGCAACGCATGGCGCTGGGGCTGGCACCGGGCCAGTCCGGGGCGGGCGTGATCCAATTTGTCAGCTCTGTTACGGGTGAGCCGCAGGTCACAGGCCGTTATTTGGGTCAAGCTTTGGGGCGCGAGGCTCTGGAGAGCAACGCAAAGGCGCTTTACCTCACCAATGATCCGCGCGGTCCCTCGCTTGAGGAGTTGTTACCAGAGGTTTACGCAGAACTGGTTGCGGCAGGCGCGTTAATGCGGCGCAAGCTACGGGCCGAGATGCAAGCCGAATTCACCATCGAAGAGGGGCGTCTGGCTATCCTCGATGCGGTTCGGGTCAAGCGCGTTGCGCGTGCAAATTTGAACATCGTGACCCGCCTCGCGCGTGACGGCATCATAAGCCGCCAAGAGGCCATGATGCGTGTAGAACCGCAGGAATTGTCGCAACTGTTGCACCGTCAGGTCGATCCAGCCGCGACGGTAACGGTTCTCGCCAAGGGGATCGCGGCGGCACCCGGGGCGGCGTTCGGCAAAATCGTATTTGATGCAGCCGCAGCCCAAGCGGCTCTCTCACGCGATGAACCCTGTATCCTCGTGCGTCGAGAAACTTCGCCTGAGGATGTACGGGGCATGCATGCCGCCGACGCAATTTTGACAGAGCGGGGGGGGATGACCTCTCATGCGGCAGTGATTGCGCGGGGCCTTGGCGTGCCCTGTGTTTCTGGCGCGACAGGTGTCAAAGTCGACCACGACGCCAAGAAGATCGTTCTGCCCGATGGCAGCACCCTGCATGATGGCGATATCCTGACGGTTGATGGTAGCAGCGGTCGGGTTCTGAGCGGGGCTGCCCCAATGGTGGAGCCCGCGCTCGATGGTGCCTTTGGAGAGCTGATGACGTGGGCGGATGACCTGCGGGACATTGGTATCCGTGCTAACGCAGATACGCCCGCAGACGCCGCCTTGGCCCGCACCTTTGGTGTGGACGGGATCGGACTATGCCGCACTGAGCATATGTTTTTTGAGCCCGGCCGCCTGACCGTGATGCGCGAGATGATCTTTGCAGAAGACCCGGGCGACCGGGCGGCAGCGCTGGAGCGGCTGTTGCCGATGCAGCGTGCCGATTTCATTGAGTTGTTTACCATCATGCAGGGCGCGCCTGTGTGTATTCGGCTACTGGATCCACCGCTTCATGAGTTTTTGCCCAGCAACAAAGAGGGCATGCGCGCGATGGCTGAGGCTCTAGATATCCCGCTAAGCCGGGTACGCGCACATATCGAATCGCTCAATGAGTATAACCCAATGCTGGGTATGCGCGGGGTCCGCCTCGGCGTGGCGATCCCTGAGATTTATGAAATGCAGGCCCGGGCCATCTTTGAGGCCGCTGTCGAAGTGGGCCGAAATGGTACGCCGGTCGTGCCCGAGATCATGATTCCTCTGGTCAGTGCTCAGCGTGAGGTGGAGCTGGTAAAGCGCCGGGTAGATGCGCTTGCAGCATCTGTTCGGGGTGAAAGCGGCGCGGAGTTCGATTTCCGCCTTGGGGTAATGGTCGAAACACCGCGGGCTGCACTGCGCGCCGGTGAAATCGCGGAGAACTCTGCGTTTTTGTCATTTGGCACAAACGACCTGACCCAAATGACCTATGGCCTCTCGCGGGATGATGCGGGTCGGTTTATGTCAGCGTACGTCAATGAGGGCGTCTATCCTGAGGATCCGTTTCAGACGCTTGATCTGGATGGTGTGGGGGAGCTGTTGTTGCTTGGGGCGGAGCGCGGGCGCGCGGCACGTCCCGACGTGGTGCTGTCACTTTGTGGCGAACACGGTGGCCATCCTGAGTCCATCGAATTTTGCCGCAGAGCCGGGTTTGACTATGTCTCTTGCTCTCCATTTCGGGTGCCAGTTGCAAAATTAGCCGCCGCTCAGGCGCGGATTCGCCATGAGGCAGGCCCCGACCGGGACTCCTGACGTCAAAATCTGCGTCAACAATCAATGCAAATTGATCTGACTTGCCCCATTCCCGCCATCTATTAACGCTGATTTGTTGCGTTTCTGCCACAAGCCGCACATCAACGTTTCCGAGCGTATAGGGGGATCGTTCACATTTCGGTAAGGACAACGCTGGAATGCCTGGGGCATCCGACTGGATGGGATGTAGTTGTATGAAGATGTTTGTTGTGTCGGCGGTTATCGCCGTGATTTTGGGTGGCGTGGCGCAAGCCGATATTCGGTTGAGCACCTCGAACGCGTCCCCGGAGACTGTTGGGATACAGCTCTCGAGCCTTATGGAAACTGAGCGAGAGGCACTGTTTTCGACCAGCGCACGCCGTATGCAGTCGATTGCACGGCCCTACGTGGCGCCGCGCGCGGACGCTCCTAAGCCTGTTTTCGACCGGAACGATTTGGATGCGATGCCTAAGGCGACCGGTGGTGAGCAATGGCAATGCCTGACCGAAGCGCTTTACTTCGAAGCACGGGGCGAAAAGCTCAAGGGTCAGTTTGCGGTCGCTGAGGTGATCTTGAACCGGGTCGATATGCCGAACTATCCCGATAGTGTGTGCGGTGTGATCAACCAAGGCACCGGCAAACGCCATGCCTGTCAGTTCAGCTATACTTGCGATGGGCGTCCCGAGCGTATCAATGACCGCCAATCGTGGGAACGTGTGGGCAAAGTCGCGCGCATCATGTTGGACGGTGCGCCGCGTACCTTGACGGATGAAGCGTCGCACTATCACACCACGGCCGTGAACCCTCGCTGGGCCCGCGTTTACCCGCGCACCACGCGTATCGGCACACATATTTTTTATCGTCAGCAATACTGATCCGCTGACCTTGCGTGTGGCGTCGATCCTGACGCTTATTTCGCCGGAACTGAGCCTTTTCAGCGGGCGATCCTTGTGGCACCTAAGGGCCGATTGATCCGCGCAAGGAAGGGCGAAAAATGTCAGACGAGACACGGTTGGCTTTTGCCCACCCCTCTGAGCGTGCGGCCGCGACCGCTTCCAATAGCGATCCGCTCGATCGAATTTCGCTGCGCGACCATATCCGCGAAGTTGAAATTGGTGCCTTTCAGGCCGAACGTGGATTGCGCCAACGCATTAGCTGCAATGTCGTGGTTGAAGTTGTTCCCATGGGGGATCACCTGGACGACGATGTCGACCGCATCCTTAGCTACGATACGCTGATCGAAGCCATTGACTATGAGCTCAAGGCCGAGCGTCTGAATTTACTTGAAACGCTGTGCGCCCGTGTGGCCGAACGAATATTGCATGACCCCCGTGCGGCCCGCGTGTTTGTGCGGATAGAAAAACTAGATCGCGGGCCATTTGCCCTTGGGGTCGAGGTCGTGCGCAGCCAGACCCGCGCGCCCGTGCGTATCGTTGAGCCCGATGCCGTTGTGCATCCGCAGGTCATTTACCTCTCAAACGAGGCCATCCACGATCCACGACTGTCGGAGTTTGTCGATACACTGGTTGGGGTTCCGACTATCCTGTGCGTCGGTCCGGGGCAAACTCAGGCCCCCCAAGTTGCCCAACCACAGGCACAACGGCGCGTAGATCTTTTGGCGATTGAACAAAATGCGTGGATGCTTGCGGCCCGCGATGCCCGGTGCGTGGTGGTTGATAGCCGGACGGAGCTGGATTGGGGCCTCAAGAACGACCAAGTTTCGGTCTGGGCACCGTCACGCATTGTGCTGGATGCAACCGATGCGCCCGACGGGGCCGACCCGCTGGTTTTGGCGGACTACTGCGCAAAGATGTTTGAGGCAACTCGGAGCGTATTTATTGGTGCCTCAGGTGCGGACGTCTCCGACACTGCCGAGATCGCCGTGAGCCTTGTCGATGTGCTTGATCAGCCAGCATCCTAAGCCATGACAACCGAATACTATCAGCCAATCCTGACCCGTGACCCTGGTAACCTCACCCATGCTGTACGCGTGGCTGGTGGCTGGATGTGGTGTGAAACGATCAATGTGTTGCGTCGTGGGCAGGGCCCGGAGCGGATTGCAATACAGGATGCGCCCGGTGATGTGCTCGTGCGCCTGACTGCGGCGCGCGCACCAATTGCCGGTGTGGCCATGGATCGCCCGCGTGTGATGGGTATTCTAAACGTGACGCCGGATAGTTTCTCTGACGGTGGTCAGTTGGTGACGGATGCCGGAGTGCACCTTGATACGGTTCAATCCCGCGCGCGGGCGATGACGCAGGCGGGGGCCGATATTTTGGATATCGGCGGTGAAAGCACGCGGCCCGGTGCCAAAGAAGTCCCGATCCACGAGGAAATTGCCCGTGTGGTTCCCGCGATCGAGGCGCTGCGGGCAGGGAACGTGACACTGCCCATTTCGCTCGACACGCGCAAGGCGGCCGTGGCTGAGGCGGGCTTTGCCGCAGGCGCCACAATCCTGAACGACGTGTCAGGTTTCGCGTTTGATCCTGCGCTAGGCCCTTGGGCGGCACGCCAGCAGGTCCCGACCTGTTTGATGCACGCCCAAGGCACGCCTGAGACGATGCAGGCTAACCCGCAGTACGATGATGCCCTTCTGGATATTTATGACGCGCTGGAAGCGATGGTTGTAAGGGCCGAGGCGCTTGGGCTGGATCGCGCCCAGATCATGGTCGATCCGGGCATTGGTTTTGGCAAAACGCGCGCCCATACGCTGGCGATTTTGCGCGGCCTCAGCCTGTTTCACGGGTTGGGGTGTTCGATCCTGCTTGGCGTATCACGCAAGTCTTTTATTGGCGCGCTGACCGGCACAAACCATGCCGCAGACCGCGATCCCGGCTCTTTGGCGTTGGGCTTGGCGGCAATTGAGCACGGGGTGCA
>NZ_CEZFMW010000061.1:0-20726 GCF_982993085.1 Thalassobacter sp.
CCATGAACGCCGCGGCGCTGTGGCGATTGCGCAGGGCAAAATCACAGCCGTGGGCCCCGCCGACGACATCCGCGCCGCCTATCCGGACGCCCTCGTGACGGACCATGGCGCGGGCCTAATTGTGCCGGGGTTTATCGATGCCCACGTTCACTATCCCCAAACCGCGATCATCGCATCATGGGGCAAACGGTTGATCGACTGGCTCAACACCTACACCTTCCCCGAGGAATCGCGTTTCGTGGACGCGGGCTACGCCGCTGACATCGCGGGCCGCTACATGGACCTCGCTTTGGCGCACGGTACGACGACCATGTGCAGCTACGCCACCATCCACCCCGCATCTGTCGATGCCTTTTTCACTGCGGCCCAATCGCGGGGCCTTCGGGCGCTGGCGGGCAAAACCTGCATGGATCGCAACGCGCCCGACACCCTGCGGGACACGGCCCAATCCGCCTATGATAATAGTAAGTCGCTACTTACCAAGTGGCATAACCAAAACCGCCTGTCCTACGTCATCACGCCCCGGTTTTCTCCGACCTCAACGCCGGATCAACTCTCGGCTCTTGGCGCACTTTGGGCCGAACACCCCGATTGCCTGATGCAGACGCACCTGTCTGAACAAGTCGACGAAATCGCATGGGTCCAAGAACTGTTCCCAACGGCGCGTGACTACCTCGACACCTACGAAGCGCACGGCCTGCTGGGGCCCGGCGGGGTCTATGGTCACGCCATCCACCTAACGGATCGCGAAATTGACCGCTTGGCAGAGGTCGACGCAGCCCTCGTTCACTGCCCCACCTCCAACACGTTCATCGGCTCAGGCCTGTTCAACATGGCCCACGCCCAAACCCATCGGGTCGGTCTGGCCACCGACACCGGCGGCGGGTCGAACTTTTCGATGTTGCGCACAATGGCCGCCGCCTATGAGGTCGCGCAACTGCGGGGCCAAGCGCTCCACCCCGCACAGCTAATGTGGTTGGCCACGGGCGGCAGCGCCCGCGCCCTGCGGCTAGAGGATAAAATCGGCACCCTTGCCCCAGGGTATGAGGCCGATCTGGTCGTCCTAGACCTCGCCTCAACCCCGGCAATCGCACAGGCGACCAACCGCGCCGAGGACATATGGCAGGCTCTGTTTCCCACCATCATGATGGGTGATGATCGGGCCATATCCGCGACCTACATCAACGGGCATCTCTACAAGGCCCTCTGACGCCGCCGCCTCCTTTGTTCCCCAAATACTCACCTTAAGCGGCGCAGGCCGCGCACGCCCAAAGGGACGTCCAAGCGGTCCCCGCCCGAACGCCCCAATGGCATATCAAGACCCGGCTAGTGTGCCGCTTTGATAAACGTTCCGTTGCGCAGTTCGCGCATCGCCTGCATCAGCTCTTCTTGTGTGTTCATCACAATTGGGCCGTGCCACGCGACAGGCTCTTCAATCGGCGCGCCCGAGATTAAAAGGAACCGCACGCCCTCAGGGCCCGCCTGCACCGTTACCTCATCGCCTGTACCAAACCGGATCAGGGTGCGATCACCAGAAAGGTCACGAATATTGACCTCTTCACCCATCACTTCCTTTTCCAACAAAACACCCTCAGGCTTGCTGGCATCGGCAAAGGCAGCAGCCCCTTCGAACACATAGGCAAACGCCCGGCGGTAGGTATCAATCCGGAACGTCTTTTTGACGCCCGCAGGCACAAACACGTCCAGATATTGCGGGTCCGCCGCAATACCGTCGACCGGGCCGCGCTTGCCCCAAAACTCACCAACAATCACCTTCACCTGCGTGCCATCATCATCGATGACAACGGGAATATCGGCGGCCGTGACGTCTTGGTACCGGGGCGCGGTCATCTTTTGGCTGCTGGGCAGGTTGCCCCACAACTGAAATCCGTGCATCTGCCCACGCGCGTTTCCATGGGGCATTTCTTGGTGCAAGATGCCGGATCCTGCGGTCATCCATTGCACGTCGCCTGCACCCAATGTGCCGACGTTGCCAAGGCTATCGCCATGCTCAACCGTGCCGTTCAACACATAGGTGATCGTCTCGATCCCGCGGTGCGGGTGCCAGGGGAAACCTTTTTCAAAATGCGCCGGAATGTCGTTGCGAAAATCGTCAAACAACAGGAACGGGTCCAGCTCGCTTGGGTCTTGGAAGCCAAAAGCGCGATGAAGGTGAACGCCTGCCCCTTCCATCGTGGGTTGGGCTTGGCGGGTTTGGGTCACGGGACGTACAGACATGAGATAACTCCTTGCTATCGGTTGCCCCCAAAATAACCATCCGACGCTCCGGCAAAAGAGGGCGAAACTCCACGGGGTCTGTGCGTATTTGCAAAGTGTCGCTCAGTGGCGCGCACAGGACCCCGAATCGCACGACGTTTCCCAAAACAATGAAAGGGATGGCCATGAAAATCGGCTTTATTGGACTGGGTAATGTGGGTGCCAAACTGGCGGGGTCGCTTGTGCGCAATGGTCAGGATGTGACCGTGCTGGACCTTGATCCAGAAAAGGTCCGCACCTTTACCGAGCGGGGCGCCAAATCCGCCGCGACCCCAGCCAAGCTGATGGAAGCGTGCGACGTGGTAATCACCTGCCTACCCTCACCCACTATCTGCGCCGAAGCCGTTGAGGGCCCCGATGGCCTGCTAAGCGAGGTAACTGCAGGCAAAATCTGGCTAGAGATGTCCACCACCGACGCCACCGAGGTCCAGCGCCTTGCGGCCAAGGTCACGGCAGCGGGCGGTGCCGCCGTGGACTGCCCCGTTTCGGGGGGCTGCCACCGGGCGGACACGGGCAACATATCGATTTTTGCGGGCACGGACCGCGCGACGTTTGAGCGGGTCTTGCCGCTGCTCACGATCCTTGGGCGCCGCGTTCTGCACACAGGCGGTGTTGGCACGGCCTCCCAGCTGAAAGTCGTTACAAACTACCTTGCGACAGTTAACCTTGTCTCCTGCGCGGAGGCCTTGGTGACCTGCAAAGCCGCCGGTCTTGATTTGGCCACCGCCTACGAAGCCATCGCGATTTCCTCGGGGACGTCGTTTGTGCATGAAACCGAAAGCCAAGTCATCCTGAACGGATCGCGCGATATATCCTTTACGATGGATTTGGTCGCCAAGGACATCGGCCTGTTTCAAGCCATCGCCGAAGCCCATGACGTGCCGCTCGAAATCTCACCGCTTGTGAACCAAATCTTTGCCGATGGGATCGACCGCTTTGGCCCGCGTGAATTGTCGCCCAACATCATCAAACGCCTAGAAGAGGCCACAGGCCTTGACGTGACCGCCCCAGGGTTTCCCGCAGAAATGCACGACGATGAACCCGAGGAACGCGGCGGCGAAGTTCATGTGCGTCGCTAGTTGTGCATTCCCCGCCATCCGTGCAGAAGGGGGGAATGAACACCACGCCAGAGACCCTGTTTGAGATCCAAGCCTCCGAGCCGCGCCGCATTTTTGGCAGCGTGGTTTTGGGGCTTTTGGGCACGCTTTTGATCTATACCGCGCTTGCCACTCCGCCGCGCGACTTCATGTTTCAGCTGCTGTTGTTTGTGGTGGGCATCGTGTCGTTGGTGGCAGCTGTGCGCGGCTGGCGTGCTGGGGGACGGCGCATCTTGCTCCGCTCGGACGGATTATTTGATGATATGGGCACGCCGATCGCCCCCTTGGATGAGATCGCCTCGGTCGATCGGTCATTGTTTGCAGTGAAACCTGCGCGCGGCTTTTTGGTCCGGCTACGCGACCCTGCCCCGCGGGCATGGCAACCCGGCATGTGGTGGCGCGTGCGTCGTCACGTGGGCATTGGGGGCGTGACCAATGGATCGCAAACCAAAATCGTGGCAGACGCGCTATCGATGATGGTCGCGGACCGGGATAAGGCACCTGAGACCCTGACCGACGAATAGGTCAGGGCGGCTGACTGAATGTTGTGCACGCGCAACAATAGGTCAGCATACATTACTGAAAAGTAACGATAAATTAACGTTTCGCGCATCACGTCAACCACCAGATGTGGGGTGGTGACCGTGGATGATGTGGCCGTGGCCTTCTGGTTGGCTAAAGGGTGCTGTGCCACTTGGTGCGGATCATCCAATGCGACCTTGACCCCAAAGAAAAGGCAACACAGGCTTTTACCGACGGATTGAAAGCGGCCTTGGGGGATGGATGAGCGTACGGGATGAGCAGACGGATGTTCTGGTGATTGGCGGCGGTACCGCCGGGTTTGGGGCTGCGATTGCCGCAGGGCGACAGGGCCTGCGCGTCACCTTGTTAGAAGCAACGACCAAAATTGGTGGTGTCATGGCGTTTTGCCCCGGGATGCCTTGGGGCGGCGGGTAGCCGCAGGATCAAATTATCGGCGGGTTGATCGAAGAACTTACGGAGCGGTTGGCCAGCCTAGAGCCACCTGCGGCGGTAAAGCGGCCTTGTACGCTAGAAAACTTTGGGCCTGAGATTATCTATGACCACGATATCGCGACCCTTACGATGTTTGAGATGTTGGAGGAGGCCGGTGTCCGCATCCGACTGAGCGCGATGGCGCTAGAGCCGGTTATGGAGGGCGATACCATTGCGCGCGTTTCGTGTTGCGACCGAAACGGAGCCTTCACCATCACACCCAAGATGGTCATCGATTGCTCGGGCGACGGAGATATTTCGGCAAAAGCGGGCGTGCCCTATGCGTTGGGCGACGCGTCGGGCAACACGATGGCCGTGACGATTTCGTTTCACATAGTGGGCGTGGATTGGGGGGCGGCATTCGCCGACCCAGACCCCTATTTTGAGACCTACGCCGCACGCGGCATCGCAGAAGGCCGCCTGCACCCGGACCTTGCAAAGCTGTATTTGATGCGCGGATTTCACGAGGGCTCGGTGTTTTGTAACTCGGTCCATGTGCGGGGTGTGGATGGTACGGACCCGGTCGCCGTGGGGCGTGCCACGCAAGAAGGCCGCAGGCGGTGCTATCAACTTGCGCAATTGTTGCGCCGCGACGTGCCGGGGTTTGGTGGGGCGCATATGGCAATGCTCTCGCCGACCGTGGGCGTACGAGAAACCCGCAAGTTAGAGGGCGTTTACCGCATCACGGGCACCGATCTGGCACGGGCGACCAAGTTTGCCGATGGGATCGTGGCCTGTGACAACCCGATTGATGACGTGATGCGCTCGGACGGGGATATGACCCATGATGCGGCGATCGAGGCGGGCAATTACTATACCATTCCGTTCCGCGCGTTGATCCCTGCGAAGGTAACCAACCTGATGTTTGCAGGGCGCATTTTGTCGGCGGATCCGGTGGCATTTGCCTCGGTTCGGGGGATGCCGCAATGCATGGCCATGGGTCAGGCCACGGGCGTGGCCAGCGCGCTCGCATTGCGCGCAGGTGTGCCGGTGCAGTTGGTGGATACTGACGCCTTGGTCGCGGAATTGGCGCACCAAGGAGTGAACCGATTGGCCGTGCCCTGCCGTACGCCAGAGGTGGCCTAGCCCTGAGGACATCCCGGCCCCGTATTGGGGCCGAGATTTTGGTCTATAGCCCTTTGGCCGTGTAGCTTTGCGCGACCTTATCGATCGCCACGAGGAACCCAGCCGTGCGTAGGTCCGTCACCTCATCGCGGCTGTGCCACACCTCTCGCATGGACTGGTAGGCGGTGCGCATCGTATCATCGAGGCCCGAGCGTACCAGTTCTAATTCATCGGCACCTTTCAAGTACTTATCCTTGAAACCCGGTGACAGTTTCCAGTCGACACCGCCGGAGGTGGACAACCGTTCCAGTTCATCAATGACGAGTTGGTGGCGGGCCTCTTCTTGGCGGCGCTGCATCCGGCCAAACCGAATATGGCTGAGATTTTTGACCCATTCAAAGTAGCTGACCGTGACCCCACCGGCGTTGGCATAGAGATCGGGAATGACCACGCAGCCCTTTTCGACGAGGATATCGTTGGCGGCTGCCGTGATCGGGCCATTTGCGGCCTCAATGATCAGGGGGGCTTTGATGTAGCTTGCGTTTTTGAGGTTGATGACCCCCTCCAGCGCAGCGGGGATCAGGATATCGCACTCAGCCTCAAGCACGACTGCGCCGTGTTCTACGAACTCGGCCCCTGCAAAGCCTTTGACGCCGCCGGTCTCAACGATGTGGGCGCGCACGGCCTCAACATCTAGGCCCGTTTCCGAAACCAATGCGCCGTCACGCTCAATCACGCCGGTGATGATGGCGCCGTCTTCAACCTGTAGGAAATGCGCCGCGTGATAGCCCACGTTGCCCAAGCCCTGCACGATCACACGTTTGCCTTCGAGCGAGCCGGTTAGCCCAGCCTTGGCCATATCCTCGGGGTGGCGGAAGAATTCGCGCAGGCCGTATTGGACACCGCGGCCCGTGGCCTCGACCCGGCCTTGGATGCCGCCCGCATTCAGCGGTTTGCCCGTCACACAGGTGCGCGCATTGATGTCGGTGGTGTTCATGCGGGCGTATTGATCCGCGATCCACGCCATTTCGCGCTGGCTGGTGCCCATGTCGGGGGCGGGCACGTTCTGGGACGGGTTGATCAGGTCGCGTTTGATCAGTTCGTACGCGAAGCGGCGCGTGATCTGCTCCATCTCATGGGCATCCCACTTGCGCGGATCGACGCACAGACCGCCCTTGGAGCCACCAAAAGGTGCCTCAACCAGCGCACATTTAAAGGTCATCAGAGCGGCAAGCGCCTCAACCTCTTGTTGGTCCACGGCGAGGGCATAACGGATGCCGCCTTTTACCGGTTCCATGTGTTCCGAGTGGACCGAGCGATACCCAGTGAACGTTTCGACCTGCCCGCGCAGGCGCACACCAAAGCGCACAGTATAGGTCGCGTTGCACACCCGGATTTTCTGTTCCAGCCCCGGCGGCAGGTCCATCAGCGCCACAGCACGATCAAACATAAGGTTAACGGATTCCTTGAATCCTGGCTCATTGGCCCCTGCTGGTCCCGTCATCGTACCCTCCCTTGCAACCTATGGTATGTTAATTATTGAGACTAAACTCATAAGGTTTACTCAAAGTAAAGCTTCTGTTGGATCAACGCGTAGCGCAACAGAGTTTGCGAACGGGCCTGTGTTGTTTCTCATTTAAGGAAAATGCCGCGAAACCGCCCTATTGAGCGCCTTAAAATCGCCATGTGCCCCCCGCACCCTTCAGCTGTCGCAAGAGGTGCGCACATGAGACATCGGCCGGTCCGACGTCACTGCGCGCCCATGGGATGGAGGGTATTGCCGTGAAGACCAACGAGACCGATCAAACCACCACATCTGACGCGCCTTGGCGTGGGCTGCGCCACGATTTGCAGCGATTTAAGCGATCCGAGCGCGGTTCGATGGTGATCTTTGGGCTGATGATTATGATCTTGATGCTGGTTGCCGGCGGCATTGCGGTGGACACGATGCGGTACGAAGCCAACCGCACCAAGCTGCAAAATACGCTGGACCGTGCTGTTTTGGCGGCGGCGTCCTTGGATCAGGATTTGGACCCGACGCTTGTTGTGACGGACTACTTCGCCAAGGCTGGGTTGCAAGACTACACGCTGGATGTCGACGTAGAGCAGGACGCCGTTGGATCGTACCGAAAGGTGACGGCGGAGGCGAGCATCGACGTCAACTCATTGTTTTTGCATATGGTTGGGATTGATAGCATCAACGCCCCGGCCACTGGTACCGCCGAGGAGCGGGTGCTGAATGTTGAGATTGCCTTGGTGCTGGATATCTCCGGGTCCATGGGGAATTGGTCGCCTACGGGTGGCACGTCCAAGATGCAGTTGATGAAGGACGCCGCGACCGAGTTCGTGAACACGGTGCTTGTGGATGAACAAAAGGACCTCGTGTCGATTTCGGTCATTCCCTACAATGGCAAGGTGAATGCGGGCACATTGGTTGCGAACCACTTCAACTTTACGAATGAGCATAGCTTTTCGAATTGTATCAACTTTTCGGAGGCTATGTTCTCAACCACCACGATTGATCCGCTGTCCCCCCTGCCGCGCATGGGGCATTTCAACAAGGACAGTTCGTCCGGGTCGATGACGAATCCGTGGTGCCCGACAAGCGAATACGGCGCGATCATCCCATGGTCTAACAATAAGACCACAATTAATACTGCGATCAATGGGCTGAACGCCAACGGTTGGACGGCGATTGATGTTGGAATGAAGTGGGCCTCAATCCTGATTGACCCCTCAACCCAAGCCAATTTATCCGCGATGGCCGTGGCCGCGCCCGCCAGCGTTGACCCAATTTTTGCGGGCCGCCCCGTGGCGTATGACGACCGCGACACGATCAAGGTGGTCATCTTGATGACGGATGGCTCTAACACGAACCAATATGACCTGAAGGATGAATTCAAATCGGGCCTGTCCAATGTGTGGATCTATGAACGCACCGGCCAGTCACCGCAGTTTTCGTACTATATTCCCGAAAACGACAGCTACCGGGACCCATGGGATAACACCAATTATTCAACACCAATTGGGGGAAGCGGCGCCCGGCAAATGAGCTACGTGGAGTTGTGGAGCCGGTACAATGTCCGCTGGGTCGCCAACAACATTTACCCTACGAATAATGGTGCAAGTTCCCCGTACAACTGGAAAAATCGCATCCGCAACGCTGTGGCGCAACACGGTGGGCAGACAGTGGGCGACCGTCGGTTGAACGCGATCTGCACCCAGACCAAAGCGCAAGCGAACCGCAACTTGGTGATTTTTTCCATCGCGTTTGAGGCCCCGCCCAGCGGTGAGGCCGCCCTGCGCGACTGCGCCAGCACACCAAGCCATTATTACGACGTGAACGGCTTTGAAATTAACGAAGTCTTTGCGGCCATCGCGCAAACCATCGGCCAGTTGAGGCTCACGCAGTGATGCGCCTTGGCGATCATATCTCACGCTTTTTGCGGCGTGATGACCACGGGGGGGCGACGGTCGAGTTTGTGATCGTGTTTCCTGCGTTCATCATGATTTTCATCATGGCGTTTGAGGCTGCGATGCTGTTGGCGCGGCAGGTTATGCTGGACCGGGCCATTGATCTGGTTGTGCGCGACATCCGGCTGGGCACGGGGCTGACCATCACGGAATCTGTGATCCGCCATCGGATTTGTTCCAACACTGTGGTCCTGCCGCATTGCGACGCGACGCTGAGCGTGGAAATGACCGAAGTATCCTCTGCCAACTATGTGATGCCACGGTTCGACCAGCCCTGCGTGGATGTGTCAAACGCGGTACGACCCCTGACGTGGTTTGAGCAGACAACGCCCAACATGATGATCGTGCTGCGCACCTGCTATGTGGTTGAGCCGTTTTTCCCCACATCGCAATTCGGCCTCGCGCTGACACGCGATACGAACGGACTTTTGTATATGACGTCCGCAACCGCCTTTTCGAGCGAGCCGATTGCCGGCACCGCCAGCCTGCCCGGAGGGACCTAAGCCATGCGCAAATTTGTCATGTCCTTTTGGCGCCGCGAGGATGCCGCGATCTCGACCGAGACTGTGATCATCATGCCGATCCTGTTTGTGACGCTGATCCTGTCGTTCACGTTTTTCGATGCGTTCCGGCGGTATAACCTGTCGCTGAAGGCGGCCTATACCATCGGCGATATCCTGTCGCGGCGGCCCATTGTGACCGCTTGGGATTTTGAAGGTTTGGCAAACCTTTATGAGTTTTTGACCTTTGAGAATGGCGAGCCATGGCTGCGCTATAGCGAGGTGCGGCGCGGTGATGTCGGATATGAGGTCGAATGGTCATATGCCACCGACGGCAACGCGGTGCGCGACACCAATTCCATCTCAGCGCTGTTGGCGCGTATGCCCGTCATGGCCGTGGGCGAGCGGGTCATCGTGGTCGAAACCTATTCGACCTATACCCCGCCCCTGAACATCGAATTGCCCACTCAGAACTTTGAAAATATTATCGTAACGCGACCCCGTTTCGCCTCGTTTTTGGAGTTCGATCAGAGCGTCGCCCTGCCCGCAGCACCGGTCGGCACGTATTAACCCGACTTAACCCGACGTCCCTGTAACATCACGTCGGACTTTGACCGCATGATGTCGCGGATCGGCGGGGTATTGCGCTTCGCTTCGTTAGGGTGTGTCATACAATTTGATGACACCTCTGCGGGGACCTAATGCGCTATTCAGCATGGCAAATTCTCAAGCAAGGGCTGACCGGGAATACCGGTTGGCAGCCGCATTGGCGTTCGCCCGAACCCAAAGCCGAATATGACGTCGTGGTAATCGGTGGCGGCGGGCATGGCCTGTCCACGGCCTATTACCTGGCCAAAGAGTACGGGATCACCAATGTGGCCGTGCTTGAAAAGGGGTATATCGGCGGCGGCAACGTGGGCCGAAACACCACGATTGTGCGTGCAAACTACGGTATTGATGGCAACTCTGAGTTCTATTCCCACTCGCTCAAGCTGTGGGAAGATATGGAGCAAGAGCTGAACTACAACACCATGATGAGCCAGCGCGGCATCATCAACCTGTTCCATTCCGACGGTCAGCGTGATGCATTTGCCAAGCGCGGCAACATGATGATTTCGCAGGGCGATGACGCGATCATGCTGGGCCGTGATGAGATTCGTGAAATGCTGCCCTACATCAGCTACGACAACCCGCGTTTCCCGGTTTATGGCGGGCTGTATCACCCCCGCGGCGGCACCGCGCGGCATGATGCGGTCGCATGGGGGTTTGCGCGCGGCGCGGACCAGCGCGGCGTCGACATCATCCAGCAATGCGAAGTCACCGGTATCGACATTGAAAACGGCGTAGTGCGCGGGGTGCAAACATCCCGCGGGCCAATCCGGGCCAAGAAGGTTGCGATTGTTGTCGCTGGCCGGTCCAGCCAAGTCGCTGCGATGGCGGGCATGCGCCTGCCCATCGAGAGCCACGTTTTGCAGGCCTTTGTGACCGAGGGTCTTAAGCCTTGTGTTGATCACGTGATCAGCTTTGGCATGGGGCACTTTTACCTCAGCCAGTCTGACAAGGGCGGCCTGGTGTTTGGTGGCGACATTGATTTCTATGCCTCGTACGCGTCGCGCGGGAACCTGCACATGGCTGAACACGTGATGGAGGCGGGCATGGCCCTGATGCCGATGATCGGACGCGCCAAGGTGTTGCGATCATGGGGCGGAATTATGGATATGACGCCCGACGGCTCGCCGTTCATTGACCGGACCGAGACCGAGGGGCTCTTTATCAACTGTGGCTGGTGCTACGGTGGCTTTAAGGCGGTGCCCGGTTCGGGCAAGTGCTTTGCCCATCTGATGGCAACGGGTGATTATCACCCCGCCGCCAGCAAGCTGCGCCTTGATCGGCTCGCGCGCGGTCATGTCATCGACGAAGAGGCCACCGGGTCTCAGCACAATTTGCATTGATGATTATGCGTGCCCCCATACAAACTGCCCAGCGCGTGTCGTTTGGCTGCGTCCTTCTTTCTCAAGCCCACGGGAACGTCCCATGCGCATAACCTGCCCCCTTTGCGGCGACCGTGATCGCCGGGAATTTTACTACATGGGTCATGAGACATATCTCAATCGCCCCACTGCTGATGCACCGCTTTCTGCGTGGGACGCTTACTTGCACCTGCGCGATAACCCTGCGGGCGACACCCAAGAGCTGTGGCAACATGAGGCGGGCTGTGGCGCGTGGGTCGTTGTGACCCGCAATACGGTCACCCATGAGGTCAAAGGATCAGAACTGGCCGAGACCTACCGCCGGGAGGTTCGCACATGAGAATTGATGGCAAGGGCCGGGTGAATCGCGCCGAAGAAGTGCTGTTCCAATTTGATGGCAAATACGTCCGTGGATATGCGGGCGACACCGTGGCCTCCGCCCTTTTGGGCAAGGGTGAGCGGTTGATGGGGCGCAGCTTCAAATACCACCGCCCCCGTGGTCCGCTGACAGCAGGCTCCGAGGAGCCAAACGCCCTGATCACGGTAGGCAGCGGCGCGCATCAAGACCCCAACGTTCGCGCCACTGTGCAAGAAATCTACGACGGGCTAGAGGTATTTTCGCAAAACGCGTGGCCCTCGCTCAAGACCGACGTGATGGGGATAAACGACCTAGCCGCACCCTTCTTGGGGGCTGGTTTTTATTACAAGACGTTCATGTGGCCCAAAGCGTTTTGGGAAAAAATCTATGAGCCAATCATCCGCCGTGCGGCTGGTTTGGGTGGGCTTTCCGGTGAGGCGCACCCCGACGATGCCGAGCGTGCCTTTGCGACCTGTGACGTTCTGGTTATTGGCGCGGGTCCTGCTGGTTTGATGGCAGCACTTACGGCGGCGCAATCCGGTGCGTCGGTCATTTTGTGTGATGAGCAGACCGAGGCCGGTGGCCGACTGCTGTCGGAAACCGTCGAAGTTGATGGCAAGCCCGGCCCTATCTGGGCCGCAGAGATGGTTCAAACCTTGCGTGATCTGGGCGTGCGGATCATGACGCGGACCACGATCACGGGCGTATTTGATGGCGGCACTTACGGCGCTCTAGAGCGTGTAAGTCACCACTTACCAAGCCCTTCTGCCGACCTGCCACGTGAATGTTTCTGGCGTATCCATGCCCGTGGCGCCGTGCTGGCGGCAGGTGCGTTGGAACGGCCGATTGCCCACCCGATGAACGACCGTCCGGGTGTCATGCTGACCTCAGCGATGGCCAGCTATCTGAACCGCTGGGGCGTCACCCCCGGCAAGCGGATCGTGCTGTTCACCAACAACGACAGCGCGCATGCGACGGCCAAAGACCTTGCGGACGCAGGCATCGAAACAACCGTAGTCGACGCCCGCAGCGGCATCGCCCCAAGCGGTGATTACCTTGTGCATGCAGGAGCAGAGGTCATTAACACGCGCGGGCATCTGGGCCTGCGCAGCGTCAAAGTCCGGCAGGGCACGCGCGAATGGGACATCGAAGCCGATGGCCTTGGCCTGTCTGGCGGCTGGAACCCTTCGGTGCACCTGACGTGCCACATGAACGGACGCCCCACGTGGAACCCCGAGATCCACGCCTTTGTGCCCACCCCCGGCGCCGTGCCGGGACTAGAGGCCGCAGGCGCCGCCATGGGCAACTTCTCAACCCACGGCGCGCTCAAATCCGGGATCTTCCGAGCGCGCAAAGTGCTAGAACGCTTGGGCCTAAGTCCTGCATCCATCAAGACGCCCGTGGCTGACGATACGCCCCTCGGGCTCGCGCCGCTTTGGGCAGTGGATGCGCCGGGACGTGCGTGGCTCGATTTTCAGAACGATGTAACCACCAAGGATGTGCGCCAAGCGGCCAAGGAAAACTTCCAATCGGTCGAGCACATGAAGCGCTACACGACCCAAGGCATGGCCACCGATCAGGGCAAGTCATCCAATGTGGGCGCGCTTGCGGTTTTGGCCGAGGCCACGGGCCGGGACATTCCCGGCACCGGCACAACGACCTTCCGCCCGCCATATGTGCCCACCGCGATCGGTACGATGGGCGCGGGCGCAAAGGGCAAAGGCTTTGCACCTGAACGGTTCACGACATCCTATGCCAATGCGCTGCAAATGGGCGCGCCGATGATTGAGGCGGGCCTTTGGTATCGCCCCAGCTATTTCCCCCGGACAGGCGAAAAGACGTGGCGCGATGCCTGCGACCGAGAGGTCAACATGGTTCGCGACGCCGTGGGTGTGGCCGATGTCAGCACGCTGGGTAAGATCGACATTCAGGGTCCAGACGCCGCCAAGCTGTTAGATTTTGTCTATATCAATACGTTCTCAACACTCAAACCCGGGCGCGTGCGCTATGGGGTGATGCTGCGCGAGGACGGTTTTGTCATGGATGATGGCACCACCGCCTGCATCGCGCCGGATCACTATGTCATGACGACAACGACGGCGGCAGCTGGCAATGTCATGAAACACCTTGAGTTCGTGACCCAAGCCCTGCACCCCGAGTGGGATGTGTCGATCATCTCGACCACCGAGGCGTGGGCGCAATTCTCGGTCGCGGGGCCAAAAGCGCGCGACCTGATCAATTCGCTGACGGACACGAAGGTGGATAACGACAGCTTTCCCTTTATGGCCTGTGGCGCGATTGATGTGTTGGGCGTGACGGGTCGTTTGTTCCGGATTTCGTTCTCGGGCGAACATGCCTATGAGATCGCGGTACCTGCGCGGTATGGCGCGGCCCTCTGGCGGGACCTTGTTGGTCGGGCCGAATTGCTGGGCGGCGGAGCCTACGGGATGGAAGCACTCAACGTGCTGCGCATCGAGAAAGGTTTTGTCACACACGCCGAGATTATGGGCCGGGTTACGGCCCGCGACATCGGCATGGGCCGGATGATTTCCGCCAAGAAGGATTGCATCGGCAAAGCCGCGGCCAGCCGCCCCGTTCTGATGGCCTCGCGTGAGGAATTGGTGGGTCTGCGTCCCGTGGACCCCACCACCAAGATCGACGCAGGCGGACACCTATACAACATCGGTGACCGCGTGCACCGCGAGACCGACCAAGGCTATGCGACATCCGCCTGCTATTCGCCAACGCTACAGACCTACATGGCGCTGGCCTTTGTGCGGGACGGAACCGCGCGCATGGGCGAGCGTATCCGATTTGTGGACCGGTTGCGCGGCGTCGACACGGAGGTCGAAATTTGTCACCCCGTATCCCTAGACCCCGAAGGAGGGCGTGCCCGTGGGTAATCTGATTGCAACCTCCGCTGCATTGGGTCTGTGCCCGGTCACCATTGGTAATCTCACGCTTACGGAGCGCACACCAACCCTGACCTCCGTGTCACCGTTCAAAGGCAAGAAGACCGCCGTGCGCAAGGCGCTTGGGCATTGGCCTGCCCCGAATGAAGCGAGGGGAAATGTCCTGTGGGCGGGTCGCAATTTGGCGTTTGTGGTCGGGGAATGCGCTGATCTGGCGGGGCTTGCGGCCACAACCGATCAGTCTGATGCATGGGCGGCGCTTACTCTTGAGGGCGACGCGCTTGAGGCTGTCATGGCACGGCTAACGCCGCTTGATATAGGTGCAATGGATGCCGGTACCACGGCGCGCGGGCTATTGGGGCATATGTCAGCGCTGTATCACCGGACGAAAACCGGGATGGATATTTATGTGTTCCGGTCCATGACACATACGGCTGTTCATGAAATCACGCATGCCATGACCGGCGTCGCGGCAAGGGCGGCATTGAACGCCTAGGTCGCGGGGGTTGGCAGCGGTGTCGGAACGCCTGCGTGCGGATCTTCGTCACGTGCTTCCATCGCAACATCGATGAGCCTGACTTGATCGCGGGCAAGCGGCAAGTTGCTGTAGCTGGCATCAGCCGCGCGGGTGTTCCACGTGCGGTGCTGGTTGCGTAATTGATTTTCGGTGAGGGCATCCAACAACCGTGCGACGCGACGGTCGCGGCGGCTATTGGACATCACTTCCATCTCAAGCGCCTGAGCAACCTCTACCGGAGATCGCCCAAAATTACGGGTTTCATAGAACCGGTGCTCACGGGTGAATTCCTCATTCAACATCGCAGTGTTGGAATCCAACCCCGACCCTACAACCGCCGTTGCCGCCAGCGCGATGGCCACCAGCCCTCCGGTCAGGAGGGTCCATTCGACCGTTATTGCACCGGATGTGTCATGCCAAAAATGGGTCAGGTGGGCTTTGATGACAGACATGAGACGCATCCTTATCGGTGTGGCCCCTGAAGGGCATTGATCCTTTTTCGCGCGGCGGCGTGGCGGTGGCACGCCGGGATCAGGGCAATTTTATGAAAAATGCAGGCACTTCGATGGCGCAATAGCCCCGATCAAAGGCTTTTGGTGCACCGGCGCGCAGGAATGCCCGAAATACTTGGCATTAGGTCCCTGCAATGGGTCGCGGGTCATCTGGACACGGAGCCAAGCGCATGGGACCATAGGGGCATGAGTCTCCCGCCCGGTTTTCTTGATGAATTACGCACGCGACTGTCCCTGGCGGATGTCGTGGGTCGAAAGGTGATGTGGGACACCCGCAAGTCGAACCAAGGCAAAGGCGACTGGTGGGCCCCATGCCCGTTTCACCAAGAGAAATCCGCCTCGTTCCACGTGGATGATCAAAAGGGTTATTACTATTGCTTTGGCTGCCAAGCGAAGGGCGACATGATCACCTTTGTGCGCGAAAGCGAGAATGTCAGCTTTATGGAGGCCGTCGAGATTTTGGCTGGTGAAGCCGGGCTTCCAATGCCGGCGCGCGACCCCAAGGCACAAGAAAAATCCGACCGCGCTACCCAATTGGCCGAGGTCATGGACCTAGCGGCGCGGTGGTTCCGGCTACAGCTAAATACCGGGGTGGCTGCGGATGCCCGCGCCTATCTTAGCCGCCGGGGCTTGGATGCCGCCACGATTGACCGTTTTGAAATCGGATTTGCCCCCAATGGGCGTGATGGTTTGCAAGCCGCGCTTAAGGGCAAGGGCGTGCCACAAGAGCTGATCGAGGCCGCAGGGCTGGCCAAAACCCCAGACGATGGCCGCAGCCCCTACGACACGTTCCGCGACCGCATTCAATTCCCCATTCGCGATCCGCGCGGGCGCTGTGTGGCATTTGGGGGGCGCGCGATGGCCGCAGATGCGCGCGCCAAATACCTCAACTCGCCTGAGACCGAATTGTTCAAGAAATCCTACACGCTCTACAACCACGGGCCAGCGCGCACCGCTGCGGGCAAGGGTCAGCCGCTGGTTGTGGCCGAGGGGTACATGGATGTCATCGCCCTAAGCCAAGCGGGATTTGAGGCGACGGTCGCGGCCCTTGGCACCGCAGTCACACAAGAACATTTGCGGATGTTGTGGCGATTTGAGGACGAACCGGTTTTTGCCATGGATGGCGACAAGGCTGGCGTGCGGGCAGCCTATAAGGTGATCGATCTGGCGCTGCCGATCCTTGAGGCGGGCAAATCCGTTCGCTTTGCCCTAATGCCAGAGGGGCGCGACCCGGACGATGTTCTGCGCGCCGAAGGGCCTGAGGCGATGAAGACCCTGCTGGGCGGCGCCTTGCCGATGGTGCAATTGCTCTGGCGCCGCGAAACAGCGGACAAGAATATCGATAGCCCCGAGCGGCGTGCGAAGCTGGACAAGGACCTGCGTACCGTCCTGCGCAGCATCCAAGACCCCTCGATCCGGGCGCACTACGGCGATGAAATCGCGCGCCTGCGCGAAGAGCTTTTCGGCCCCCGCCCCTCCAGAGACGGACAGCGCAATGAGAGCGGCAACTTTGGCGGTGGCCCGCGCCGTGGCGGGCCTAGCGGTGGTGGTGGGCGTGGGAATTTTGCGCGCTGGCAGGAGCCGCAGGCGCCTGTGGCCTCCACCAAAAGCTCAGCGTTGGCACAAAGTTCGACACATGAAACCTCTGAGATCTTGCTAGAAGGGGTCGTTCTGACCGCACTGGCCGCGCACCCCGCCCTGATCGACAGCCACGCCGAGGCGTTGGAGCAAATGAAATGGGTTGGGCCCGGTCACGAAGTACTGGCCAACGCGCTGTTGTGGTGGACAAAAGAGGCCAGCGATAACCCCGAAGCCTATTTCATGGCGACAGGCACCGCGCAGACCCTTGAAACTTTGCGTGCTTCACGCCACATCCAACTGAGCCCCGCTTTGCGCCAAAAGGCACAGCCAAGCGACGCGGCCCCGTGCATCATGGACGCTCTGACAAAGCTAGAGGCGCGCCGGGGTCATCGTCAGGAGTTGAGCGAGGCACTAGAGGATCTTCGGGCCAAAGCGGAGCCTAGCCCCGCGGACGAAGCCCTTACCTGGCGCTTGAATGAGGCCAACCAGACGCGCGCTCTTGCTGATCGTGCTGTTCTGCCTAATACCGGTGTTGACGCGGAGGACAGTGCGTCAATGTCAAATTATCTCCAGAATCTTCTCGATACGAAGGTTTGGGAAAAGAAAAAACGCTAGCAGCGGGTGCGCTTCCCTACGATTCGCGGTAATGATTCGAACAACCAGACCGTGCGAATCATTTCCGCCCACGCCCGCCCCGCAAGCTCCAGGAGCGCTCCATGGCCGCTAAAGACACCAACGAAGATCAAAAAACTGACCAGCAGGACGGCGATATCGCGATCGATATGAGCCAAGCAGCGGTCAAAAAGATGATCGCCGAAGCCCGAACCAAGGGCTACGTGACCTATGACCAGCTCAACGCGGTGCTCCCGCCTGAGCAAGTGTCCTCCGAGCAAATCGAAGACGTGATGTCGATGCTGTCCGAAATGGGCATCAACATCATCGAAGCCGAAGAGGCCGAGGACGGCGAAGAAGACGGCAAGTCCGGCTCCACCGCTGTGGTCGAAGTTGCGGGCAACCGCGACTTGGCCATTGGCGCAACGGGCGGCGAAAAGCTGGACCGCACCGATGACCCGGTCCGCATGTACCTGCGTGAAATGGGCTCGGTTGAGCTGTTGTCCCGTGAGGGCGAGATCGCGATTGCCAAGCGCATCGAGGCTGGCCGCAATACAATGATCCTTGGGCTGTGTGAAAGCCCCCTGACATTCCAAGCGATCACGATCTGGCACGAAGAACTTCTGAACGAAGACATTCTGTTGCGCGACGTGATCGACCTAGAGACCACCTTTGGCAACGCCATGGGTGACGAAGATGACGTTGAGCCCGTAGTCGCCAACGCGCCGGCCAATTCATCTGAGGCGCCCAAGCCGCAGGAAGAAGCCGCACAAGAGCTGGACGCCGACGGCAACCCGATCCGCCGCGATGACGACGAAGACGAAGACGATCAGGCCAACATGTCGCTGGCCGCGATGGAAGCCGCGCTAAAGCCGCAAGTGCTGGCCGCCCTTGAGCGGATTTCAGACGACTTTGCCAAGCTGTCCGAAATGCAGGACCTGCGGATTTCCGCAACACTCAACAAAGACGACACGTTCTCGCAGGACGATGAGGCTGAGTATCAGCACCTGCGCTCTGAGATCGTTGAGCTGGTGAACGAATTGCACCTGCACAACAATCGGATCGAGGCTTTGATCGACCAGTTGTACGGCATCAACCGCCGGATCATGTCGATAGACAGCGGCATGGTGAAACTGGCTGACCAAGCCCGTATCAACCGCCGTGAGTTCATCGAAGAATACCGTGGCCACGAGCTGGATCCCGGCTGGGTTGACCGCATGTCCGAAAAATCCGGGCGTGGCTGGCAGATGTTGCTTGAACGCTCTCGCGATAAGGTCGAGCAATTGCGCGCTGACATGGCGCAGGTCGGCCAGTACGTCGGCGTCGACATCAACGAATTCCGCCGCATCGTGCAGCAGGTCCAGAAGGGTGAAAAAGAAGCCCGGCAGGCCAAGAAGGAAATGGTTGAGGCGAACCTGCGTCTCGTGATTTCCATCGCCAAGAAATACACCAACCGCGGGCTGCAATTCCTTGACCTCATCCAAGAGGGCAACATCGGCCTGATGAAGGCCGTGGATAAGTTTGAATACCGTCGCGGCTACAAGTTCTCGACCTACGCGACGTGGTGGATCCGTCAGGCGATCACCCGCTCAATCGCGGATCAGGCGCGTACGATCCGTATCCCGGTCCACATGATCGAAACGATCAACAAGCTGGTCCGCACGGGGCGTCAAATGCTCCATGAAATTGGCCGCGAGCCAACACCAGAGGAATTGGCAGAAAAGCTGCAGATGCCTTTGGAAAAGGTCCGCAAGGTGATGAAAATCGCCAAGGAGCCAATTTCACTTGAAACACCGATTGGCGACGAAGAAGACAGCCAGCTTGGCGACTTCATCGAGGACAAGAACGCGGTTCTGCCGTTGGACAGCGCGATTCAGGAAAACCTGAAAGAGACGACAACCCGTGTTCTCGCCTCACTCACCCCGCGCGAAGAGCGCGTGCTGCGCATGCGCTTTGGGATCGGCATGAATACCGATCACACGTTGGAAGAAGTCGGCCAACAGTTCAGCGTGACGCGCGAACGTATTCGTCAGATTGAGGCGAAGGCGTTGCGTAAGCTTAAGCACCCGTCGCGGAGCCGCAAACTGCGGAGCTTCTTGGATCAGTAAGACGTCGGAACCAAGGTCGCCTCGATGGATATTGTCTATATTCTCACCAACGAGGCGATGCCCGGCTTAGTCAAAGTCGGCAAAACGACGGCTGATCTTTTGGGTCGGATCAGGGCGCTGGCCTCTACCGGCGTGCCTCTTCCGTTTGAATGCTTTTTTGCAGCCGAGGTTGCGGACTGCCACCTCGCTGAAAAGCTCATCCACGACGTTTTTGATGACCATCGCGTTCGCAAAAACCGTGAAGTCTTTGAGGTCGCGCCCAAACGGATTGCCTCAGCGCTCAAGCTCGCCGCGATCCGTGAGATCACCCCAACCGGCCCCATTGTTCTTGAACCTGACGATGCCGCCTTGAAGACGCTGACTAATCACATTGGAACTTTAGCCCATGTCTCTCCTCTCCCAACTATTCGGAAAATCTGATCCCAAGCCTGCGGAGCCTGTGATGTATGAGGGGTATACGATCACGCCTCAGCCGATCAAAGAAGGACATGTCTATCGTTTGTCGGCGATGGTCGAAAAGGACGGCCAGAGCCACCACCTAATCCGCGCCGATACGTTGCCCTCAGTTGAGGCCGCGCATGAGGCCGCGATTGAAAAGGCCAAGCAGGTGATTGACCAACAGGGCACGCGAATGTTCTGAACCCGCACGCGCTGTGGTTGCATTTCTCTCGAACGATTGCGTGTTTCGCGGGATGGTGGGCACAGATTTCATCTGATCGTGGGCAGTGA
>NZ_CEZFMW010000062.1:0-19745 GCF_982993085.1 Thalassobacter sp.
GTGGTCATCTGCATGATGAGGGCTCTCCATGAACTGAGGAGGCCAGCACACCGGCACTTGCCCCCCATAAATCCCGTTATGGTCTGTGATTAGACGTGGTTTTGTCGCGGCGTTAGGGCCAAATTCAATAAGCGGATAAGGCCAGAAAGAAAGTTTGAAATATCGTTCAACGGACGATCCGCCCTCAATTCGTTGTTTTATTGATGTTTATATGGGCGGAACGTTATTTATTGGTGATAGCCGCCAACCCCGTAGTGAAATTTTTCTGAGACTCTTGGTCTCAAAAATCAATCAAAACGGAAATGATGACGACTCAATGATGTGCGCTTTCATGCTTATGCAAGCGCTTACATTTCGGTGATTTCATGAAGAATTCTGACCCAGCTGCGCGTGCCCTTGTAAAAGCTTTCTACGTCGTATTTCTCATTCGGAGAATGCAGCCCGTCATCAGCACGCGAAAAGCCAACAAGCAAGCTTTGCAGGTCGGGGATATCTTGGAAGTAGCCTGCAATTGGGATCGATCCGCCCGCACCAACAAAAGCCGCCGGATTGGGCCACTCTTTGCTCAGTCCACGGCGGGCTGCGTCAAACACGGGGTGATTGAGGTCCATGCTCGAGGCAGGAGACGCACCGTGCGATTTGAATTCGACCGAACAATCCTTTGGTAGTTGCGCCCGGACCCAATCACGGAATGCGATCCGAATGGCATCAGGGTCTTGGCCCGCAACCATGCGAAATGAGACCTTTGCCGATGCGATTGAGGGCAGCACTGTTTTGAAGCCATCGCCAGTGTAGCCGGATGTCATGCCGTTAATCTCGGCGGTAGGGCGGGACCAGATCATTTGCAGTGGCTTACGATCCTGTTCACCAGCTGGAACCGACAGGCCCACATCCCCCAAGAACGCCGTAGGATCAAAGCCAAGAGCGTCCCACTGCGCTTGCACATCCTCGGGAACCTCCGGGATGTTGTCATAAAAACCGGGGACTTGCACGGTGCCGTTATCATCATGCAGGTTTGACAAAATATCGACCAAAACACGAGCTGGGTTCATGGCGATGCCACCGTACATGCCAGAATGCAGGTCAAGTTTCGGCCCGGTGATCGTTAGCTCTTCGCCCAACAAACCACGTAGCATCGTAATAATCGCGGGCGTGTCGTGGCCATAAAGCCCGGTGTCGCAAATCACGGCGATGTCGGCCTGTAGTGCGTCTGCGTGTTCCTTCATGAACGGCACAAGTGAGGGTGAGCCGGACTCTTCCTCCCCCTCGAACAGCACGGTCAACTTGCACGGCAGCGCACCGGTTTCGGCCTTTATGGCGCGCAACGCCTCCAGAAAGGTCATCAACTGCCCCTTGTCGTCCGCCGCTCCGCGGCCGCGAATAACTTGGCCCTTTGCGGTGTCTTCAATTGCGGGGTCGAAGGGGTCCCGGTGCCATAGGTTAACCGGATCAACAGGTTGCACGTCGTAGTGGCCATAAAACAGCAGGTGCGGGCCGGGCCCATCACTGTGGCCAACGACCATCGGATGCCCCGGCGTGGTGTGCGCTTTTGCCGTGATGCCCAAATCCTCTAGCACACCAACAAGATGATCCGCCGCCGCCTGACAATCCTGGGCAAAGGCGGGATCGGTTGAGATCGAGGGAATGCGCAGCAGCGTCATCAGCCGCTCCAGAGCCGGCTCAAGGTCGGCATCAACGCGGGCAAGCGTGGCATCAAGGGTCATAATCAGGCTCCGGGATTTTTTTGCACAGTGCCAAGTGCGGATAAGGGTGTCCAGACTGGAACGTTTGGAGTTGGCAGGTTAGAAGCGCTTTAAATCGATGGGAGAGTGCGAGATGCACAACATGATTGCATTGGGCTTGGTGGGGGCTTTGACGTGGGGCGGGGCGATGCCCGCCATCGCCGCAAACGAACTGCCCGGTGCCAAAGACGCGTGGCGCATGTTGTTTGGCACACGTGGGGCTGTGGCTGAGGTGTCAACAACAATCCAGTTATCGCAAAGCGACCGGGATATCGTGCAAAGCATTGGGCCAACGCAACAATACTATGGTGCCATCGCATATTCGCCCGACGAAGGATTGCTGTCAGAGGCCACAGTTGCAGCTGCCAACCATCACAGTGTTGAGGTCGCGCGCGGATTGGCCTTGGCGGATTGTAATAGCAAACGTCGCGAGGGCGCAGCGGCCTGTGTAATTGCGGCGGATATCTTGCCAAAACGGTACCGGGCAGGACGCACGTTGCAGTTGAGCATGGGCGCTACGGCTGAATTTGATGCCAATTACCGCAAGGCAAAAGGGGCACGATCCTTCGCCATTTCAGCCCAAAGCGGCCTTTGGGGGTGGGGACCGGACGATGCGTCAGCTTTGCAGGCGTGTGACGCCGAGGATTGCAAAGTAGTGGTGCGGGACTAAGTCGCCGCAAAGAACACGATGCGCGACCTTTTGTAACCTCGTTGGAGGTCGGGCATAACTCTACTTATGCACGAAAGTTATGGTGCCTAGGGCAGGCGGCTAAGACACACGGAGAGCAGGATGAACTACGACAAAGCAGTCGACCAAGCGATCGAGACCCTGCACGCCGAAGGGCGCTACCGCACGTTCATCGATATTGAACGGCGTCGTGGGCAGTTTCCTCACGCGGTCTGGACGCGCCCCGACGGGTCTGAGCAGGACATCACCGTCTGGTGTGGCAATGACTATCTTGGCATGGGCCAACATCCCGCTGTTCTAGAGGCGATGAAAGAAGCGTTGGACGCGACCGGAGCGGGCTCGGGTGGCACGCGGAACATTTCTGGCACGACCGTTTATCACAACGCACTAGAGGCCGAGGTCGCCGATCTGCACGGCAAGGAAGCTGCTCTGTTGTTTACCTCTGCCTATATTGCGAACGATGCCACGTTGAGCACTTTGCCGAAATTACTGCCCGGTTTGATCATTTATTCCGACGCATTGAACCACGCGTCGATGATTGAGGGCGTCCGCCGTAATGGTGGGGCCAAACGGATCTTTAGGCATAACGATTTGGTACACTTGCGCGAATTGTTGGCCGCCGATGACCCGGCTTTACCAAAGTTGATCGCATTCGAGTCAATCTACTCCATGGATGGTGACTTTGGTCTCATAAAAGAAATTTGCGACATTGCAGATGAATTCAACGCGCTGACCTATATTGATGAGGTCCATGCCGTTGGAATGTACGGTCCACGCGGCGCGGGTGTCGCCGAACGTGATGGCTTGATGGACCGGATTGATATCATCAACGGGACACTAGCCAAGGCCTATGGCGTCATGGGGGGGTATATCGCCACAAGCGCGCGGATGGCCGATGCAGTGCGGTCCTATGCGCCCGGGTTTATCTTTACCACATCGCTGCCACCCGCGGTGGCCGCAGGTGCAGCGGCATCCGTTAAGGTGCTGAAGACAGAGCAAAAGCTGCGCGACATGCAGCAAGATCATGCGCGCATCTTGAAAATGCGCTTGCGCGGATTGGGTCTGCCGATCATCGATCATGGCAGTCACATTGTGCCTGTTCATGTGGGCGATCCGGTGAAATGCAAAATGATTTCCGACAGGCTTTTGTCTGATCACGGTGTCTATGTGCAGCCGATCAATTTCCCCACGGTGCCACGCGGCACCGAGAGGCTTCGGTTCACCCCATCGCCCGTGCACACGCCCGATATGATCGACGATTTGGTACATGCGATGGATAGCCTTTGGTCTCATTGTGCGCTGAATCGTGCCGAGATGACCGGCTAAATCAGAATAGGTGCATTGCGCCCATTAACCTGCTACGATGATTGGAAGACGTCAGGGGAATGATTCATTCCCACGGCGCGTATCGAGTAGGCAAAAACGGTGAGGCGTCGCGGTGTTCGGCCGATATTTCGACTCTAGCACGACCGAAGAGACGGTGCCGCAACGCGGCTTTGACAGCTTTGAGCTGCGTCTTGGGGATGTCATGCGCGGGGAACGCGCCACGCTCGGTAAATCCTTGCTCGAAGTGCAGCGTGATCTGCGGATCAAAGCCACCTACATTGCGGCGATTGAAGACTGCGATACATCTGCATTCGAGACTCCCGGCTTTATTGCGGGCTACGTCCGGTCCTATGCACGTTATCTCGGCATGGAGCCCGAAGAAACCTTCGCGCGTTTCTGCGTTGAGAGCGGATTTGAGGGCATACACGGTGCCGCATCCCAGCTGAACGGTGAAAAACGGGCAAAGCCGGCAGTGAATGCACCGGTCACTGGCAATTCGGCCGACGTCATGGCGCGTGCCAATCGTCCGTTTGTGCAACACTCTGGCCCCGCATTTGGCAGCGTTGATCCCGGTGCCTTGGGATCGGTCGCGGTATTGACGCTTTTGATGGCGGGCATTGGCTTTGGCGGCTGGTCCGTGTTTCAGGAAATTCAGCGTGTTCAAGTCGCACCGGTTGAGCAAGCCCCTGATGTTATTGCACAACTGGTTGACCCATTGGCCGGTGCGATTGCGACGGTTGCCCCCATTGCGGCTGTGGGGCGCCAAGCGCCATCGGTTGAGGCGCTTGATCGTCTTTACCGGCCCGACCCATTGGATGTGCCTGTTTTGGTTGCCCGTGACGCGCCGATTTCAACTATTCGACCCGGTGCGATTGGGGCATTAGCGGGGCCCGATGCGCCAGATCTTATTACGCGCTCGGCAACACCAACGCTCGGTGCTCAAATCGCTTCTGTATCTGTGCCGATGTTCGTCGAAGAGCCGGAACCTCAGATGCCCCAAGTTACTGAAAAGCCACAAGATGAAGTGGTTCTTTTTGCGGTGCGCCCGGCTTGGGTTCGTGTGTCGGCTGGTGATGGCTCTGTTCTTTTTGAGCAAATTCTCAACGCCGGAGATAGCTATACGATCCCGCGCGATGAACTGACTTCGTCACTTCATGCGGGCAACAGTGGCTCGGTGTATTTTCGCCTCAACGGCGAGACTTACGGCCCCGTCGGGCAGGGGACCTCTGTGTCGCGCGGCATAGAGCTTGCGCCGACTAGTGTCGTTGCGAGTTACTCGGTCGCCGATCCTGAGGCGGATCGCGATTTGGCTACGGTTGTGGCTGCATTGATCGTGCCGACTGCGGATATTGTGCCGACTGAATAATGCACCTTTATCGCGACTTGCCCTGAATAAATCGTTAGGGCGCATTGTCAGGCGAAGTTGACAGGTTTACATTCCCAACAATTCAGAATGCCAAGAAGGTTCCGCGCCATGTCACTTCATTCCATTCGCCCTTGGCGTCAGATTGACCGGCGCAAAAGCCGGCAGATCATGGTTGGATCCGTACCGGTAGGGGGTGATGCCCCGATTACCGTACAAACCATGACTAATACGTTAACGACCGATGCCTCAGCGACGATCAAGCAAGTCTTGGCCTGTGCGGACGCTGGCGCAGACATTGTGCGGGTGTCGGTTCCTGATCAGGCCAGCTCTAAGGCGCTGAAGGAAATCGTCGCGGAAAGTCCGGTGCCAATCGTGGCGGACATTCACTTTCACTACAAACGTGGGATTGAGGCTGCCGAAGCCGGGGCTGCGTGTTTGCGGATTAACCCCGGGAATATCGGCGACTCTACACGCGTAAAAGAAGTCATCAAGGCTGCGCGCGACCACAATTGCTCTATACGGATTGGGGTTAACGCAGGTTCGCTTGAGAAGCATCTACTTGAAAAATATGGTGAACCTTGCCCGGATGCTATGATTGAAAGCGGGTTGGATCACATCCGTATCCTGCAAGACAACGACTTTCATGAGTTCAAGATCAGCTGCAAAGCTTCGGATGTGTTTATGGCCGCCGCGGCCTATCAGGGCCTTGCGGAAGCGACTGACGCACCGATTCACCTCGGCATCACTGAGGCTGGTGGCCTGACGTCCGGGACAATCAAATCGGCCATTGGCCTCGGCAATTTGCTCTGGATGGGCATTGGCGACACGATCCGTGTCTCTCTGTCCGCTGATCCAGTCGAAGAGGTTAAGGTTGGTTACGAAATCCTAAAGTCTCTCGGGCTGCGCCACCGTGGCGTTAACATCATTTCCTGCCCATCCTGCGCTCGGCAGGGGTTTGACGTGATCAAAACCGTTGAGACGCTCGAAGATCGGCTGGCCCATATCAAAACGCCAATGTCACTTTCGATTATCGGCTGCGTGGTGAATGGCCCAGGCGAGGCCCTGATGACTGACGTTGGGTTTACCGGTGGGGGCAACGGGTCCGGCATGGTGTATCTGGCTGGCGCCCAAAGTCACAAGCTCGACAACGCACAAATGGTGGATCACATCGTTGAACAGGTCGAGAAAAAGGCCGCGGAAATTGATGCTACAGCAAACGCTGCGGAATAAATTTCGACCTGTATCTGGTTGGTTTTAATCGTAAAATCTATCTTCCTTAACACTCTCCATGCTCACATGTGTGGATGAATGCGCCACATGTGGCAAAGTGCTTAGCGTTTCTCCAAGAAACGTCCGGTAGGCTACAATATCGGTCGTCCTGACTTTTAGCATGTAGTCAAAGTTGCCAGCGATCATGTGACACTGCTCAATCTCAGGGTGCTTTTGTACCGCTCGATTGAATTCATCAAGGGCACGCGCGCGCGTATCCTTTAGTTGGATTTCAACGAAGGCCACATGCGCCTGTCCAAGCTTGATAGGGTCAAGGATTGCACGGTAGCCGCGGATCACACCCAATTTTTCGAGCCGTTTTAACCTTGCCTGACAGGGCGTTTTTGATAGCCCGATCCTCTCTGATAAATCCTTAAGCGTGATGCGCCCGTCCTCAGTGACTGCTCTAAGAATGGCATGATCGAAGGTGTCCAAAGACGATAAGAGGTTCATGACGTCGCTTTCATTCGCAAATATACCAAATCTTCACATAAATTCAGGAAGTATGATGGTTAACGTGTGGATATTAGGGAAAAGTCGCTTTGTGAAGAGTTCTATTCTGGCCATGAAACTGGGAGGCCTCCATTATGAGCGACACAAACACAATCCGCCAAATAATCCGTGCAAAGACATATGCGTCTGAGGCAGAGGTACTTGATCACCTTGCTGTTTTCCTCCCTGATGCTACTGCACGTGCCCAAATTGAGGAGGTTGCCACCTCATTTGTTGACCACCTTCGCAAGGATGCTCGCCCCGCACTGATGGAAGTGTTTCTGGCTGAATACAGCCTTAATACGGAGGAAGGTGTTGCGTTGATGTGCCTCGCGGAGGCCCTGTTGCGCGTACCTGACGCCGACACCATGGACACGCTTATTGAGGACAAAATCGCCCCCTCCGATTGGGGAAAACACTTAGGTGCTGCGCATTCTCCCTTGGTGAACGCCTCGACTTGGGCGCTGTTCTTGACAGGCAAGGTGTTGGATACCGACCGGTCTGTTGCGCATGTGTTACGTAATGCAATCAAGCGGATGGGAGAGCCGGTTATTCGCAAAGCTGTGCGCAGCGCGATGAAAGAGATGGGTCGCCAGTTTGTATTGGGCGAGACGATTCAATCAGCCATGGCGCGCGCCAAGGCCCGCGAAGACCGCGGCGATAGCTACAGCTATGACATGCTGGGTGAAGCGGCGCGCACAGATGCCGATGCCCGTCGCTATATGGCAGCCTACGCTAGCGCTATTGATGCAATGGCAGCCATCAAAGGCGGCGATATCCGCACACGGCCCGGTATCTCGATCAAACTATCTGCGCTGTTTGAGCGATACGAGCCGTTGCACCGTGACCGTGTGATGGAGGTCTTGGTCCCCCGCGTGAAAGCGCTTGCACAACAGGCTGCAAGCGCCAACATCGGCCTCAATATCGATGCCGAAGAGGCAGATCGTCTGGATCTGTCGTTAGATGTGATTGAGGCTGTCTTGGCCGCGCCCGAGTCGGCTGGATGGGACGGATTTGGCGTCGTTGTTCAGGCCTACGGCAAGCGCGCCTCGGCTGTGATTGACTGGTTGTCAAAGCTTGCGCAAACACACGATCGGCGGATCATGGTTCGTTTGGTCAAGGGCGCCTATTGGGATACAGAGATCAAACAGGCGCAGACCCTAGGCCTAGCTTCGTACCCCGTTTTCACACGCAAAGCCGCGACGGATGCCAGTTATATCGCCTGCGCCCATCAATTGGCGGGGATGGTTGATCACATATACCCGCAGTTTGCGACCCATAATGCCCATACGGTAGCGGCTATCATTAACATGAGTATCGACCCGCAAGCCTATGAGTTTCAGCGACTTCACGGGATGGGAGAGGCGCTTCACGATCATCTTCGCGCGTCCTATGGCACGAAAACCCGCATCTATGCACCCGTCGGTGCGCATCGTGATTTGCTTGCCTATCTTGTGAGGCGGCTGTTGGAAAATGGCGCGAATTCTTCATTTGTGAACCAGATCGTTGATGAATCCCGCCCAGTTTCTGATGTGGTCTCCGATCCGATTGCGGTTCTCGATACACAGCAAAGTAAGCTTGTTGAGCCACGGGAAATTTTCGCGCCGCGTGTGAACTCTGATGGGTTTGATTGGGCCGATCCTGATATCCGCTTGGACCTTAAAACCGCACTCGCGGACATTGCGGGCAAGTCTTGGCAGTCTACTCAAGCCGTTGGAAGTATACCAAAAACGGTGGTGAGCCCAGGGCGTGACGACATAGTGGGAACTGCACGATGGGCCACATCGGAAGAGGCTGCACAAGCGATCACAGAGGCTAGGGCTTGGACGGTAACCCCTGACAACCGGCGGGCAGTGTTGCTGCGGGCTGCAGATTTGTATGAGGCAGAGCGGGTGAACCTGATCTCTTTGCTTATGCGCGAGGCAGGAAAGACGCTCATCGATTGCATTAACGAAATTCGAGAAGCCGTTGATTTTCTGAGATACTATGCTGATTTTGCAGATCAAACGCCCAGTGTGGGAATTGTAACATGTATCTCACCTTGGAATTTTCCCCTGGCGATTTTTACAGGTCAGATCGCAGCCGCTTTGGCCGCAGGCAATGGGGTCCTCGCCAAACCGGCGGAACAGACTTCTTTGATCGCGGACTACGCTGTATCGCTATTGATTGACGCAGGTGTGCCACCGGAATGCTTGCGATTGGTTGCGGGCGAAGGCACAATTGTTGGGCCCATTTTGACCGGCACTGCCAGCATCAATGCTGTCGCTTTCACCGGCTCAACTGCCACGGCCCAACGGATTAACCGGACCATGGCCGCAGCACTTAGCCACGGTACACCGTTAATCGCGGAAACCGGGGGCCAGAACGCCATGATCGTGGACAGTACCGCGCTGTTGGAACAGGCCGTGCGCGATATCGTGGCAAGCGCGTTCCAATCAGCGGGGCAACGATGCTCCGCGCTGCGGATGCTCTACGTCCAAGAAGACATCGCACCCGCTTTGATCGAAATGCTTACCGGGGCGATGGATGCATTAATCGTGGGGGACGCGACAGACTTTGCGACAGACGTTGGCCCAATCATCGACGCAACAGCCAAAGCCCGGATCGATGCGCACATCGCCAACAGCACCATCATGCATCAGGGGCCAAAAGGTGGATCGCAGCATGTGGCCCCAACGCTTTTGCGGGTAAATGGTATCAATGACTTAGCGGATGAAGTGTTTGGGCCAGTCTGTCATATTGCGACGTTCGCGGCAGGTCAGTTGCCTCAGGTGATCGCGGATATCAACGCATCTGGTTACGGGCTGACGTTTGGTCTGCATAGTCGTATCGATAGCCGCGTAGAGGAGGTCAGCCAGCAGGTGCACGCCGGCAATATTTACGTCAACCGAAACCAAATTGGTGCTGTTGTCGGCAGTCAGCCCTTCGGTGGACATGGGCTAAGTGGGACGGGACCAAAGGCCGGGGGACCGCGCTATGTCGCCCGCTTTCATCGCGGCCCGGTTCTGTCGGTCCCGAAGGGAAAAATTAGCTTGCCGGGGCCAACTGGTGAATCGAACCGTTACCACTTGATACCGCGGGGTCGAATTGGATGCTTTGGCCCGACGCCTGAGGACTTGGTGGCTCAGATGAAACAGGTGCGTGCCACCGGCGCTATAGCGGTGGATTGCAGCACCGCTGATTTGACATCATTGGCTATGCTCAATCTAGAAGGCGCGGTTTATTGGGGTGAAGATGGGCGAGGCATCGCAGTCGCTCTGGCCAAGCTGGAGGGGCCAATTACCCCCTTATGGACGGATAAGACCTTCCAAAACTGGCTTTGGCTGGAGCAAGTGATCAGTGTAGATACGACGGCTTCGGGCGGGAATGCCTCGCTCTTGGCCAGTATGGATGAGGTTTAACGCCATCCGATAATTAACTGAAAAGGGGCCAATTTTTTGCTTGGCCCCTTTGAAATTAGCTTATTCTGCAGCGATCTTAATGACCGGCTCCATCCGCGCAAGGATGTCATCGGCCAAGTGGCATTTGACCTGATGCCCATCGCCCAACTGGCGTACCGGCGGCACCTCTTTGTCGCACAGACCGTTTGGTACCTGATCCTTCCACCGACAGCGGGTTTGGAACGGGCACCCACTGGGTGGGTTCATTGCCGATGGGATATCGCCCTCAAGCACGATGTGCTTTTTCTCAACCGAGGTGTCGGCAATCGGAACCGCTGACAAAAGCGCCTCGGTGTAAGGGTGATAGGGTGGACTAAAGACCTGATCGGTAGTGCCCAACTCAACCACGTGGCCGAGATACATCACCATTACCCGATCGCTCAGATACCGCACGATTGACAGATCGTGGGAGATAAACAGGAGCGTCGTCTTGTTCTCGCGCTGGATTTCCATCAGCAGATCAGTGACAGCAGCCTGCACGGACACATCAAGCGCCGAGACAGGTTCATCCGCCACAACGATACGTGCATCGCCCGCAAAGGCCCGGGCAATACCGACACGCTGTTTTTGGCCACCAGACAATTGGCGCGGCATCCGGTCGGCAAAGGCACGGGGCAGTTTGACCAAATCCAGCAACTTGAGCATCCGGTCATGCCGCTCTTCGTCGTTGTCACCGATGTCGAAAATCTCAAGCGCCCGAATAATCTGCCGACCCACTGTCATTGACGGGTTCAACGTATCAAACGGATTCTGAAAGACCATCTGTACATCGGCAATCGTCTTGGTGTCCCGCTTGTCGATGGGCGTGTCTTGGATAGGCAGGTTACCGAGGGTGATCTTGCCCTCTGTCGCCGTCTCAAGGCCCATCAGAACCTTAGCAAAGGTGGATTTACCGCAGCCAGATTCACCCACAATGGCCAGTGTCTCGGATTCGCGCGCCTCAAAGCTGAGCGTCTCGTTTGCCTTGACCACTTTCTTTTCGCCGCCACCAAACAGCGCGTTTGCTGCGACCTCATAGTATTTCTTGAGGTCTTCCATCTTGAGCACGACATCACCGACCGGGGCCTTTTCCTTAGCCTCTGCCACGGTGATCGGCGCGTTCCAGTCGATCTCCTCAAACTTGAGGCACCGGGACTCATGACGGTCATTGCCATCAACCGGAGCCATCTTGATGTCTGTGGCGTCGCAACGCCCGGCCTCAAAATAATCGCAGCGCGGGCCAAAGTTACAGCCCGGTGGACGTTCATGGGGCAGGGGGAAGTTGCCCGGAATAGCCACCAAAGGCCGCGCGTTTTTGTCCGCACCCGGCAGTGGGATCGAACGGAACAGCGCCTGCGTGTAGGGGTGCTTCATGTCATCGAACACATCCGCGATCGAGCCACGCTCTACCGCTTCGCCCGAATACATCACACATAGTCGGTCACAGGTTTCGAGGACCAGCCCAAGGTTGTGCGAGATGAACAGCATGGATGTGCCGTACTTACGCCCAAGGTCCCGAACCAGTTCTACGATTGCGGCCTCAACGGTCACGTCAAGCGCAGTCGTCGGTTCATCAAGGATCAGAAGTGATGGTTTGGACATCAGCGCCATCGCAATCACGATCCGCTGTTGCTGGCCGCCGGACAATTGGTGCGGAAAGGATTTCAGCATCCGTTCCGGATCCGGCAACTTGACGTCTGTCACCACCTCTAGGGCGCGTTTGTAGGCCTCGGCCTCCGACACGCCCTCGTGGATCATCGGCACCTCCATGAGCTGCTTGCCGATCCGCATCGCGGGGTTCAACGACGCCATGGGCTCTTGGTAGATCATGGCGATTTCGTTGCCGCGAATATCGCGCAGCTCTTCCATCGACATCTCGCCAAGGTCTTGCCCCTTGAACTTGATCGAACCGCCAACAATGCGGCCGTTCTTGCCGAGGTCCTGCATGACGCCCAGGGCCACTGTGGATTTACCGCAACCGGATTCGCCCACGAGGCCCACGGCCTCACCGGGTTGCACTGTCACAGAGAAATCCATCACCGCAGGAATTTCCCGCAGCCGTGTGAAGAACGAAATCGACAGGCGATCAATTTCGAGGATGGGACCGTCGTAATCGGGTGTCTTACTCATGTCATTGTTCTCCGGATCAGTCTTTCAGGCTCTCTTCGCGCAGGCCGTCAGCCAACAAGTTCAGCCCTAGAACAAGGCTTAACAAAGCGAAGGAGGGCGGAAGCGCAGGGTGGGGGTAGATCGACAAAAGCTTGCGGCCTTCGTTAATCGTGGATCCCCAGTCTGGGCTTTCCGGTGGCAGACCAAGGCCAAAGAAGCCCAAGGTCCCGAGAAGGATGGTGGTGTAGCCAATACGCAGACAGAAATCTACGATCAGCGGACCGCGTGCATTGGGCAGGATTTCCCAAAGCATGATATACCAAGACCCTTCGCCACGGGTTTGTGCGGCGGCGACATAGTCACGAGTTTTGATATCAAGCGTCAGGCCCCGAACGATCCGGAACACGGTGGGTGAGTTCACAAACACCACCGAGACGAACACCACGAGGATACCGCCGGGCACGTTGAATGCGTCCAAGCTGGCGGGAATAAACGACACAGGCGTCGAGCTGTCAGAGACGAGCCACACGTACAACAGGACCATCGGTGTGAGAGCCACGGCCATGTAAAGGTTGCGCTTGGGCGGCTGCGTATAAAAGCGTGAGTTGATCAACACGCCGGTAAAGATGATCGGCGCGAGGAACAGGAACATCGCCATGAACGACGGCAGGCCGGTTTCTACGATCTCTGGTGTGACCAAAAGGTAGAAGAGCAAAATCACTGGAAACGCGAGGATAAGGTTGGCGAGGAACGACAAAACCGTATCCAGCAGGCCACCGCGGTAGCCGGCGGGCAGACCAAGTGTGATGCCTACCATAAACGCAAACAACGTGGCCAGCGGAGCGATCTGCATCACCACGGTTGATCCTGCGATCATCCGCGAAAACACGTCGCGCGATAGGTTATCACCACCCAAAAGGTAGAACGGGAAGTCACCGTCTTCGGCGCCGCGGAAGGGCGTTCCGGGGACTTTGTTCTTCATGCCCGAGGCAACTTCGAGCGGCTCATGCGTGATGATCCAACCGAACAGCCCGTAAAACAGCGCCGTATAGGCCCAGAACATCACAAGGCCAAACCCGATCATGCCGACCGTGCTGTCGAACAGTTTGCCATAAAGACCAAGGCGGCGTTTGTAGACCAACGACAGAACGAACGTGGCAACCAGCGCGCCCCATACAGGCACAAACTGCCGGATGATGCCGCCAAATATGCCGCCGTTTGTATGGCCCGTGATGATGCCGCCAGCGATGTAGCCGACCAGCGTCAGCACCAGTGCCGCGAAGGACCATTTGATGATCGCTTTCAATAGACCGTTGAAGCCGCCTGTGGCCACTGCGGTGCCATCGGCGTTAAAACTGATGCGTTCCTCTGGTTGGAAAAACGCCAGCAGCGATTGCAGCAAAACGCCCGCTACGAGCACCGCTAGGCTCACGCCCAGTGCGGGGTTCAGGACCGTGCCAAGGCTGCCTGTCCAGGTTAATTGTTCCATGTCTCAGGCCTCCTTAAGAAATGCGAATGCGCGGGTTGAGGAAAACGTAGCCGATGTCAGAAATCAGCTGGGTGAACAGCACCACAAAGACCGAAACAACCGAAACACCGAGCAGCAGCTCAATGTCGTTGTTGCCTGCGGCTTGGACCAGCGTCCAACCGAAGCCTTTATAGTTAAACAGGGTCTCAACGATCACCACACCGTTCAAGAGCCACGGGAACTGCAGCATAATGACGGTGAAGGGGGCGATGAGCGCGTTGCGCAGGGCGTGTTTAAGGACGATGGTTTTGAATGCCACGCCTTTGAGCCGCGCGGTCCGCACGTATTGCGCGGTCATGACCTCTGTCATCGAGGCACGTGTCATCCGGGCGATGTAGCCCATCCCGTAAAGCGCGATTGTGATCACAGGCAGGAAGAAGTTCCAGAAGTTGGCGTCTTCCATCGCGCTGGTCGCGGTGCCTTTGAACAGGGTCCGACCCTCGATCCAACCGGCATCCCGCAAGAATTCGTTCAGCGGAGAGGCCGAGGCTGCCAGCACCGCAATAAAGATCACGCCGGACACATATTCAGGGGTCGCGGTTGTCGTGATCGAAAATGTCGACAGCGTCCGGTCGGTGCGGGAGCCTTCGTTCATGCCCGCAAGCACGCCCACGATCAGCGCGCCGGGAACCATGACGATCATGACCCAGAACATCAGTTTGCCCGTTAGCCCAAGGTTTTGGCCCACGATTTGGCCCACGTTTTCCTTGAACACCGATGAAAAGCCCCAATGCCCCTGAAACACGCCGCAATAGGTGGCAGCATCCTCGGGGTTTTCCATTCCGGGGGTAATGCAACGCCCGCGCAAGTTGCCGTCAGAATCTTGATGGGTCCATCCTGGGGCGACGCCCAGCCAGCGACCGTATTTGACCAACATCGGATCAAGGTGTCCGTTGCTGCCCAACCAACTGTCGACTTGCTCGTCTGACATCCGGAAGTTGCCCTCGGTTTTGGCGAGCTTCTCAAGGTTGGGATAAAGGTTGGTCAGTGTGAAGACGATGAACGTAAGGCAAAGCGCCGTCAGTATCATCACCCCCAAACGTCTGAGGATGAACAGTCCCATATAGGTTCCCTATTTCTGTCTGGACCATGTGCCGTGACCGGCATCTCATTGGCCTGAATGGTGAAACCGCGCCCGGATTAAGGGCGCGGTTTGCTTTGGCTGAAGGGCTATTAGGCCGCAACACCCCATTTGTAGATCTGTGGCAGGTACGCGATGTGCATATCTGTGCCCACAAAACCGGGTACCGTGTGGCGATACAAAGCGCGCCAGTAAGGCTGGATCGTCACGCCTTCGTCGATCACGATGGCCTGGATCTTTGACATCACTTCACGACGCTTGCCAGCATCTGCGATCGAGTTGGCTTCGGACAGAAGCGCGTCGAACTCAGGGTTGGACCAAGCGAATTCGTTCCATGCAACGCCGGACCGGTAGGCCAGACCCAGAACCTGTGTGCCCAGAGGGCGGTGGTTCCAGTTGGTCGACGAGAACGCGTATTTGGTCCAGTCGTTCCAGAATGTGGAACCGGGCAGAATGGTCCGCTTGACCTTGAAGCCCGCGTCGCGCAGCTGAGCGGCTACAGCATCGGTTGTGTTCCGGCGCCAGTCATCATCGATCGAGTGGATCTCAAACTCATAGTCCTCACGACCCGAAGCTTTCAGCAGCTCATTGGCTTTGGCGGGATCGAACGGGATACGGCCTACGGACGCATCATGCTCGGGGTGCACTGGGCCAACGTGGCAGTTGTCGGCCGGAACACCGCGCCCGGCATTGCCAAGCTCGTTACATACGGCATTGTCGACAGCCATGGCGATTGCCTGACGCAGACCTTTGTCGGCGTAGATTTTCGCACCGTTTTCGTCTTCTGCCAGCTGGTTAGGACGCACAACAATTGTGGAACCCGTAGCTACTTCGGACTTTTCCCAGCCGAGTGCGTCGAAGATATCGACGAAGTCGCCGATGTTTTCGTACAGCGTGTCGACTTCTTCGGCTTCAGCAGCAGCCACCCAAGCAGCGGGGTCTGTGCCGTAGTCGATGTACTCGATGGTGTCGAGATATGCGCCTTTGCCGGCAGCGTAGCCCCACCAGTCGTGATCTTCGTTGCGCACGAGAACCGATTTAACACCAACCGAATGCTCGGTGTTGAGGTATGGGCCGGTACCGATTTGCTGGCCCAGAATGTTGTCTGGGTCCTGATCGGGGTGGATCACGGCGGCGGGGTAGTCCGCGATGCCGGGGATCACAGTGATGTCGGGCTGGATCAAGTTCAGGCGCAGAGTGTGTGTGTCGACAACTTCGATGGCGCCTTCAGCGGCCAAGTTGGTTTCTGGGTCAACGATGGATGTCACACGTGCAGCCATGGAGTTGCCTTCGGCGTCAGCCTCGGCCCAGCGGCGGAAGTTGTGCGCGACGTGCTCAGCGGTGAAGTCGTCACCATTGTTCCACTTGACGCCCTTACGCACGTTAAGCGTGTAAACTGTGGCGTCGTCGTTCACCTCCCAGCTTTCGAGCAGCATGCCTTCGAAGGTACCGTCGGAGTTATACTCCACGAGGTACTCAAGCCAGCCTGCTGTGACGTGGGCCATTTGGGTCCAGTCAAACGTGCGCGGGTCCTTCAGGGCGCGGACTTCCATCTGCATCCGGATTTTGCCGCCCTGTTGGGCGTGGCCTGCGGCTGCCGCAGGTGTCGCACCGATCAAAGAGTAGGCAGCGGCTGCGCTCACACCAAGGGCGGTGGTCCGGACCAGAAATTCACGGCGATCGAGCAAGCCTTGCTTGAACTCACGCGCATACATTTCCGCTGCGGGGTGCAGCTGTGTTGTGGGTTGCGTCATTATAGTCTCCCTGTGACACATTATTTTTATTCACGAAGCGGACGACTTTCTTTTTCGCGGCATTGATAGTCTGTTTCCGTGTGACCGGAACCCTCGCCGCAGACCGTCCTCATCGATCCCGGGCATTGCGCCCTAAAACAACCCAAAGGTCAACGGCCTGTGCCAAAAAGATAGGTCAAAAAACGACTTTCGACTATCAAAAAAACGACATTTAGGTCATTGACGACATGCGGCGGTCGTTTTGAGCCACGTGCATTTTGAGTGACGCAACGTCAGATTGATGCGCCGCGGGACGATTGCGATTTCGGAACTTTCCCGGGGTTTCCCCTGCGTGATGCAAAAATGCGCGAGAGAAATACGCAGGGCTAGAAAACCCTAAATCTCGCGCAATCTCAGCCGCAGAATTAGGCGTGTCGATCAGCTCGCAGCGGGCCGCATGCATCAAGCGGTCCCCAAGATATCGTGCAGCCGTTATTCCGCAGGTTGATTTGACGGTTCGGGTCAAATGTGTGGGCGTCACAGCGAGCATATCGCCGATGTCATTGAGTGTGGCGCCAGTGGCGTAGCACTGCTCAACCTCTTGGGTGAAGCGCGATGATAGTTTTTGCGACGCCGACTGGGGCGACTGTATAGTGTCAGGTCCCGATAGCCGCTCTAACATAGAGGACACCAACATTAACCTGGCCAGCGCGGCACGCTCCGAACCCGGTTCGCCGCTCGCTTGTCCCGTTGCGATGCGATCCAAAAGGCCGGACATCTCACCTTGCGTGCTAAGGTCATGGACGCGGATCAAATGGATACCCTCCGGCATCGGCAAAAGAGGCGAAGACGGGAGTTGCACAAATGTAGCTTGGGTTTGTGCGCCCGGTTCAATCGCAAAGGCGGTTTGGGCGGGCAGGGTGACACACACATTGGGGCCGATCCCGATGGCGCGTCCCTCTAGGATTAACCGGGCATTGCCGCGCACAAACCACAACAGACTTGGGCGCGGAACGGAATGGGGCAGGGTGTGCCGCCAGATTTGCAGCCGCGTGAGCCCCGAGATTGGGGTCAACGAAAGCGCGTCCATCGCCGGTATCTGGGTTTTAAGATGTTCGATATCCATGATTATGCCCCCTACGAGCGGGAAGCCTTTCACGACGGTCCGGCAAAGTCAAAACCGACAACGCTTAGCGTAAATCAGCCGCAACAACTGGCGTCCAATCGCCCATGCGTGCGCGAAACCATGTGCGTTGTCGTTTTGCGTATTGGACCGTGGATAGGCACGCGGCGGTGCGGGCCTCATCCATCGTCATTGTCCCTTGTAGATGGGCAATCAATTCTGGCGCGCCAATGGCCTTGGCCGCCCCGAGTTTTGGGTCCCATTTGGGCAACACGGCGCGTGCTTCGTCCAACGCGCCGCCTTCCAGCATCAGGTCAAACCGCTGCGTGATCCGAGGCGAAAGCCAATCTTTGGGCGCATCCAAAACAAACGCCGCACATTCTGCGCGGTTCAGCAGCGGGGGTGGGGTTTCGTCCTGCCACTGGTGCAGGGGTCGGCCTGTGGTCATCTCAACCTCCCACGCGCGGCTGACGCGCATTGGATTGTTTTGGTCGATCCGCGCAAGGGTGTCGGGATGGATGTCGGGTAGTAGCGCGCTGATCCCGCCATCAGTCAGGCGCTCCGTCACGCGCGCACGAACCTCAGGTGGCGTCAGTGGAATGTCTGCTAACCCCTCCAGCAGCGCCCGGAAATAAAGCCCGGTGCCGCCAACGATAATGGGGCGTGTGTTCGCCAAAAGGGGCGCAAGCGCGCGCAGCCAATCGCCCACAGAAAAGGCATCCGCAAAACTGATGTGGCCGTACAATGCATGGGGCGCGCGGGCACATTCCTGCGCACTGGGGCGTGCAGTCAAAACGCGCCAATCGCGGTATACCTGCAACGCGTCGGCATTAATGACCGTGCCGCCCTGACGCTCCGCTATTTCCAAAGCCAACGCAGATTTTCCGCTGGCGGTGGGACCCGCGATCAATACCGGTTGATCCGGCAGAATTTTGTCGATGAATTTCAAAGCTCTGCGCCTAGGTGGCTTGAGGGGCCCAATTGCCCGTTGCACGCCGCGGGTATTTGCATCATTTTGCCGCTGTTTGCAAATATCCCAAAGGCGGCCCCTATGACGACCTCTTCCACCGTCCCTCCGGCGTACACACGCGTCATGCTCAAGATTTCCGGGGAGGCGTTGATGGGAGACCAAGGGTTTGGTCTGCATCCGCCCACCGTGCAACGCGTCGCCGCAGAGGTAAAGCGCGTGCATGACCTCGGTGTTGAGATTTGCATGGTTATCGGCGGCGGCAATATCTTTCGTGGGCTGTCGGGCAGTGCCCAAGGCATGGAGCGGACGACCGCGGACTACATGGGTATGCTGGCCACGGTGATGAACGCGCTTGCAATGCAATCGGCGCTCGAGGAACTGGACATCCACACGCGCGTGATCTCTGCTATTACGATGAACGAAGTGGCAGAACCCTACATTCGCCGCCGGGCCGTCCGCCACCTAGAGAAAAAGCGCGTTTGCATTTTTGCGGCGGGCACCGGCAACCCCTATTTCACCACCGACACGGCTGCGACCTTGCGCGCTAACGAGATGGCCTGCCAAGCGATCTTCAAGGGCACCAAAGTGGACGGCGTGTACGACAAAGATCCGGTCAAACACGATGATGCGGTGCGTTATGACTATGTGTCTTATGATGAAGTGTTGGCCAAACATCTCAACGTGATGGACGCATCGGCTATTGCGCTAGCACGAGATAACCACCTGCCGATCATTGTGTTTTCACTGGATGAGCCGGGCGGGTTTCAAGGTATTCTTGCAGGCGAGGGGACCTATACCCTTGTGAAGGACTAGGTGCCGTTGTGCGCCCTATGAGGCTTGCGCAGGTTCGTCGTCACCGGCGTCGAGTTGCTGCATGACAAAGGCGCGCCGCTGTTTGA
>NZ_CEZFMW010000063.1:0-19668 GCF_982993085.1 Thalassobacter sp.
TGACACTTAAAACTACCGCACTCGCCCAGCCCGCTCAGACCCAGCCGACATGGCTTCGGGGGTTGTGGCTTTTGGTATTGGGCGTGGCGCTGACGCTGGCGCAGGCGATGGCTGCGCAGGCCCGTGGCGCCCCTGACAGTTTTGCCGACCTCGTGGAGCAAGTTTCTGGCGCGGTGGTGAACATCACCACATCCACGACCGTGGAACGGGGAACCGGGCCACAAGTGCCCCGCGGCTCGCCGCTGGAAGATTTCTTTGAGGAATTTCGCAACCGCCCGGGTCAGCAGAACCGCCCGCAACGCCGGTCTTCGGCGCTTGGCTCTGGGTTCGTGATCTCGGAGGACGGGTATATCGTGACGAACAACCACGTCATCGAGGGCGCGGATGAGATCTTGATCGAGTTTTTTTCTGGTGCGGAACTGCCGGCCGAAGTGATCGGGACCGACCCCAATACAGATATCGCGGTTCTTAAGGTTCAAAGCGACATTCCCCTGCCGTTTGTGCCCTTTGGGGACAGCGATGCGATGCGTGTGGGTGACTGGGTGATGGCCATGGGCAACCCGCTAGGCCAAGGCTTCTCGGTCAGCGCGGGCATCGTTTCGGCGCGCGAACGCGCGTTGTCCGGCACTTATGACGACTACATCCAGACCGACGCCGCGATCAACCGCGGCAATTCCGGCGGGCCGTTGTTCAACATGGATGGCGAAGTGATTGGCGTGAATACGGCAATCCTGTCGCCCAACGGTGGTTCTATCGGGATCGGCTTTGCGATGTCGGCAACGGTCGTGACCCGCGTGGTCGACCAGTTGCAGGAATTCGGCGAAACCCGTCGCGGCTGGTTGGGCGTGCGTATCCAAGACGTTGATGCGGAATTGGCCGAAGCCCTTGAACTGGATGCCGTTCAGGGTGCGTTGATTACCGATGTGCCCCCCGGCCCGGCTCTTGAGGCAGGCTTGCAGGCGCGTGATGTGATTTTGTCCTACGAAGGTGAGACCGTTGAGGACACACGTGGTCTGGTAACAATGGTTGGCAACTCGGACGTCGGCGCAGTTGTTCGCGTTGTTGTGTTCCGCGATGGTGGGACGCAAACGATCCTTGTAACGCTGGGCCGCCGTGAGGAAGCCGAGCGCGCAGTGCCAGCTTCGGCTCCGGTTGAGGAAGTCCCAACCGAGCAGGAGTTGATGGGTCTGACGGTCGGTGTGGTCGATGACCAGTTGCGTGCTGAGTTGGGCCTGCCGGATACGGCATCGGGCCTCGTGGTTAAGGAAGTGGATGAGGCCAGCGAAGCCTTTGCCAAAGGCCTGCGCGTTGGTGACCTAATCACTGAGGCCGGTCAGACGGAAGTCAGCAGTTTGGTTGAGCTGGAGGAAAAGATCGCAGCGGCTAAGGCGGCGGGGCAAAAAAGCCTCTTGCTGTTGATTCGCCGTGGAGGTGACCCTCGGTTCGTGGCGCTGTCTCTGGGCTAAGCTGCCGCGATCGCGCCACTACATAAAGACAAAAGCCCCGGCCACCATCGTGTGAGCTGGGGATTTTTTATATGTGCATCAGTTGGCTGCGGCGCGGGGTACCACTGCCAGACCCAGTGTGCGGGCTGCATCCAGGCTAAGCACACCACTATCGGGACCCCCCTGGGGATGTTGATAGGCGCGTACGGCAGCACGGGTGGTCGCGTCATAGGTGCCGGTGATGGGGCCGTCATAATACGCCCGTGCCGCCAAAGCGCGTTGGAGCGTGGCAATGAACGTCGGGTCTTGGTGCAATGCGCAGGGGATTTCGAACCAACGGTTGCCGTCATCGACAATACGCTGCCGGGTTCGGGTTCGATAGATCGGCGGCTGTGTGATCGTACCTACGCTTGAGATGTGGGCAGGTTGAACCAAAAGCCGCTCTGTGATGGTTTCAATGACAGCGGGTTGTGTCGTTTTGGACCAGCATGCGTCCGGATTAGCCTGTGTGCGTAGGTTTTCAGGGGCCTGTGTGGCGGGGATAAAGACGGGTTCTGTCACGTCCAATGCGCCACCGGATGGCGCGCACGCGGGTGCGAGGCAGAGCGCAATAAGTGTGATGGAAATTCGATGTGACACTGCTGATATCCGGTCTAAAGCCGTTTGGCCAAGACTAACGCGGTTTGAGGCTATGTGAAAGTGACGGTGAAGGCTGTGCGCTTATCTGCTCGTGAACCTGCGGCAGGTCGGGAGATAAAAGCACGTCCAGCATGGGGGAAATATCCTCAACTGTTTCGGCCACCAGATGGGTCACTGGGCCTTGTCGTTGAACCCGGCCTGTTACGCGAAGCAAGCGGCCAGCGATGATTGCCCGGCGAAATCGTTCATAAACTGATTTCCATACAATTACGTTGCAGGTGCCTGTTTCATCCTCAAGCGTAAGAAAAATCACTCCCTTGGCCGTGCCGGGACGCTGACGCACGAGCACAAGGCCCGCGACCGTCAGGCGGGTCGTGTTGGGGGCTGCATTGAGTGCGGCGGTGGTGATGCAATCAGATGTCATGGGAACAAAAATAGAACAAATAGTGCGAAATGCAAATCCCGTTTGCCCCCGAGGTCCGCGCCAGCTACATCGCAAGAGGACACGACTGAAGGAGCATCGGCGCATGGCCAAAATCACCTACATCGAGCACGGCGGCAAAGAGCATGTCGTGGAAGTTGCCAACGGGCTGACCGTTATGGAAGGCGCCCGGGACAATGGCATTCCGGGCATCGAAGCCGATTGCGGCGGGGCCTGTGCCTGCTCAACCTGCCACGTTTATGTGCATGCGGACTGGGTTGAAAAACTGCCCGCCAAAGACCCGATGGAAGAGGACATGCTGGATTTTGCGTTCTCACCCGATGCGGCACGTTCGCGGCTGACGTGTCAGCTTAAGGTCAGCGATGCGTTGGACGGCCTTGTGGTGCAAATGCCTGAAAAGCAGATCTAGAAGATGGTGGCGCCGCGTCCACCCGCCCGCATGTGGCGCGGTCTGGTGCGCGGCGTTTTGCTGGCCGCAAGCCTGTGGCCCGGTTTGGCGAATGCGCTGGAAATCACTGCGGCGCACTATTCTGGCGCGACGCAGATATATGGACATCTTGTGCTGGGAAAGCCGCACAATTGGTCGACCCTTGATGTGACACTGTCGGATGGCCGTGTGGCGGGGGTTATCCTGTCTGAGCGGGTGTTTGAAGACATCGCCCCACGCTTGGTAGACATGGACGGCGATGATAACCCTGAAATCCTAACGGTTGAGGCGAAGCCCGGACTTGGCGCGCGTGTGGCTTTCTATGGTTTGGAGGCTGGTGGGCAGCTTGGACTGCGCGCGGCGACCCCCTATATCGGTACGAATAATCGTTGGCTTGCGCCTGTGGGCGTAGCTGATTTTGACGGCGATGGGGCGTTGGAATTTGCCTACGTCGACCGCCCTCATCTGGCAAAAACACTGCGGATTTGGCGCTGGAATTCTGTGCCGGGTGGCGATGTGCGATTGCAAGAGTTGGCTATGGTGGGTGGGCTAAGCAATCACCGTATTGGTGAGGATTGGATTTCTGGTGGCGTCCGCGATTGCGGCGATGGGCCCGAGATGGTGTTAGCGCGGGGCAATTGGGCCGGGATGGTCGCGGTGCGCTTTGGTGGCGGGTTTAAGCTGCGTGAGATAGGGGGTGATACCTCACGTCTTGCGTTTGATCGGGCGTTGCGCTGTGACTAGGCTGGTGCATGGATATTTATGAACCAAAGAAGATGTAGCCTAGGGCTGTACGTCGTAGGGCAGGATATCGCGGCGGTTTGGGTCAAGTTGGAGCCGGCTTTCCAGTGGTGGGACCGAACGCTGGTGGCAGCCTGCGCGGTTGCAGATTCGGCATGAAATTCCAATCGGCTCGAAGGGCGCGCTGAGGTCCATTCCGTCTGCATAGACGATAGATTTAGCATGAACGACTTCGCACCCGAGACCAATCGCGAGGCGCCGTGTGGGGGCTGAATAGCTGCCTCCGGGTTTGGAGACGTCGCGCGCGAGGCAGAAGTATTTCACCCCGTCTGGGGTTTGTGCCAATTGGCGCAGGAATTGTCCGGGTGTCTCAAACGCTCGGTGGACGTTCCATAGTGGGCAGGCCCCGCCGTACCGTGCGAATTGGAGCCGTGTTGCGGAGTGGCGTTTGGTGATCGTTCCGGCTTGATCAACGCGAACGAAGAAGAACGGCACGCCTTTGGCTCCGGGGCGTTGTAGGGTGGATAGTCGGTGGGCCACCTGTTCTAGCGATGCGTTGAAGCGGTGTGCGAGCAGCTCTAGATCATGGCGGACTTCTTCTGCGGCGGCTTTGAAGCGGGCGTAGGGCATAAGCGCTGCCCCGGCGAAGTAGTTTGCAAGCCCTACCTTTGCGATATCACGGGCCTGTCCGGTAAGGCGGGCGAGATCAAGGGTCGCCTCAAGGATCGGATCTTTTTCGATGAGGGCGAATTGGTGAAGCATCTGGAACAATTGTGTCGATTCCGGGCTTTGGGCTGAGACCGTCAGGACGTTGCCTGCAAATCGGCGAACAGGGCCATCTGCGACTTCGACGGTGACGCCGCGCGCACGAAGCGCGGCTGTAAGCGCCTTTTTCACATCGCCGCCTTCGCGTTCGACGAAATTCTCAGCGTTGCGGTCAACAGCGTCGATGTAATTGTCGCAGTAGTGGAAGAAATCGCGCACTTCCTCCCAAGGGCTTTGGCCGACGCCTTCGCCTGCGGAGCCAAGAGCCTCATCCATTGAGGCCAGGCGCTCGTTGCTTTGACGGTAGGCGCGGTGCAGTTCCAAGAATGCGCGGGCAAGTCCGGGCGCGTTCGATGCGGTCAGCCGTAGGTCCGCTAGGGGGGGCGGGTCAGAGAACACTGGATCGGCGAGCGCCTCGCGCATATCGGTGACAACCCGCTCTGCATCGCCTTCTGACAGTTCAGTGACGTCAAAGCCAAACTCACCCGCTAGGGCGAGTACGACCCGTGTGGAAACGGGACGGTTGTTATTTTCCATCTGGTTTAAGTAAGGGAGTGACACGCCGAGTTTACGCGCGAAATCAGTCTGGTTTAGCGACAAACGCCCCCGGACTTCGCGCAGCTTTGCACCGGCATATAATTTGCGCTGGCTCATGGCTGCTCTCCTTTGCAGATTTGCAGCCTAGTTTTACGCAGGTTTGCAAATGGGCGCTAGGGGGTGATGGTATCGCCCAACCTGCGGTCGCGACGGACAGTTGCCACTATGGTTGCGACGCCGCATATGGCTGAGGCCAGCATGATCAGGATGAGGGGCATGGCGCTATTGCCGGTGCCAAGCGCCGCCCCTGCCAGTGCAGATAATGCAGCCCCTCCGCCAATCATCATCGCGCCGCCTAGCCCGCTGGCGGTGCCCGCAAGGTGGGGGCGGACCGAAAGCATCCCAGCTGTTGCGTTTGGTAAAACCAGACCGTTGCCGACGCCGACAAAGGTCATCAGGCCTAAAAAGACAAATCGGTTTTCGATACCAACGGCAAAGAGCAGCGCCATCAGTCCGATGCCCGTGCATGAAAACAAGGATCCGCGCAGAACCATCGTGTTGATGCCGAGGCGTTGGCTGTACCGGCCCGACAGGAAGTTGCCGCAGAAATAACCGATCGCGGGGGCGCCCAGAAACGCACCCACTGTCGCCGGATCCATCTTGAACAGTGTGACCCCGACGTAGGGTGCGCCGCCCAAATACGCAAAGAACGCGCCAGACGTGAAAGCCGCGCCCATGGCATAGCCCCAGAACCGAGGGGAGGTGAGCAGTTCCGGGTAGTCGCGGATTTGGGCCATCATGCTGGTCGAGGTGGCCTTGGCGGTCTCTCCGAGGTCAAACCAGCTGAGTGCCCAAAGACCCAAGCCCGCAATTAGAAGGAGCCAAAAGCTGGCCTGCCAGCCAAACGCCGCATCTAGCCCGCCGCCAATGGCTGGGCCGATCATCGGGGCCACGGACATGCCCATTGTGACATAGCCGATCATTGAGGCGGCTTCGTTCGTGGGCACCATATCGCGGACAACAGCCCGGCTGAGGACCATTGATGTTACGATCACAGCCTGCGCCATGCGAAAGAATAAGAACGTCTCAACGCTTTGGGCGATAAGGCAGCCGAGTGTTGCCACGCAAAACAACCCGCACCCCCACAAGATCACGGGGCGGCGGCCGTAGCGGTCTGATAGGGGGCCGACGATGACCTGAAGCACAGCATTCATGGCCAAATAGACTGCGACCGATAGCTGCATCAGACGGTAGTCGGTCTCAAAATAAGCGGTCATATTCGGCAGCGAAGGCAGAAAAATGCTCATGGTGAGGGCCGCGATGCCGGCAAGCATCACGAGCGTAAGGACGGTGGGCGGGGTGGATCGGTCGAGAAAACGGACCGTTGGGCGGGTCGACATCCTTTGTTTCGTAGGGGTTTAAGGTTAACAAGTCTATGCGCGAGGCTGTGTGGTGGCGCACAATGCGCAGGTCCGGTGCACACAGAGTCGTTTGAGTGCGCAATGAAATTCGCAAATTTGCAATTCGCCAAAATATGCATATGCAGAATTTGCAAATTTTCTAACTGAGCCTTCCCAGATCGCGCGCCACTGCCTAGAAGGTTTTAACACCAAACAGGGAGTCCCCGGACATGAAGGATATTCTGAGCGAGTTGGACGAACGCCGTGCCGCGGCGCGTGCCGGGGGCGGAGAGCGCCGCGTCGCATCACAACATGCCAAGGGCAAGCTGACTGCGCGCGAGCGTATCGACCTTCTGCTCGATGAGGATAGCTTTGAGGAATATGATATGTTCGTGCGCCATCGCTGCACGGATTTCGGGATGGAGGCGGAGCGGCCTGCGGGGGACGGTGTTGTCACTGGTTGGGGCACAGTTAATGGACGTCAGGTCTATGTGTTTTCCCAAGACTTCACCGTGATGGGTGGCTCCGTCTCCGAGACGCACGGTGCCAAGATTTGCAAGATCATGGATATGGCGATGCAAAACGGCGCACCTGTGATCGGGATCAACGATTCCGGCGGCGCGCGTATCCAAGAAGGCGTTTCATCGCTGGCAGCTTATGGTGAGGTGTTCCAGCGCAACATCGACGCCTCTGGCGTGGTGCCGCAGATCTCGATGATCATGGGGCCATGTGCGGGGGGCGCGGTTTATTCGCCCGCCATGACCGACTTTATCTTTATGGTCAAAGATAGCTCCTACATGTTTGTCACCGGTCCCGACGTGGTAAAAACTGTGACCAACGAACAGGTCACCGCAGAAGAGCTGGGCGGCGCAACCACGCACACCAAGAAATCCTCGGTGGCGGATGCGGCGTTTGAAAATGACGTTGAAGCCTTGGCCGAAGTGCGCCGGTTGATCGACTTCCTGCCGCTCAACAACCGCGAAAAGCCGCCGGTCCGGCCGTTCTTTGATAGCCCCGACCGGGTTGAGCCGTCGCTGGATACATTGGTGCCTGAAAACCCTAACGCGCCTTACGATATGCGCGAATTGATCCTCAAAACTGCTGATGAGGGCGATTTTTACGAAATCCAAAAGGATTTTGCGGGTAACATCATCACAGGGTTTATCCGGTTGGAGGGACGCACCGTTGGTGTGGTTGCCAACCAGCCGATGGTGCTGGCCGGGTGCCTCGATATTGACAGCTCTCGCAAGGCAGCGCGGTTTGTGCGGTTCTGCGATGCGTTCGAAATTCCACTTCTGACGTTCGTGGATGTGCCTGGCTTCCTGCCCGGCACGACCCAGGAATATAACGGCGTCATCAAGCACGGCGCAAAGCTGCTGTACGCCTATGGCGAAGCTACGGTGCCAAAGGTCACAGTCATTACACGCAAAGCCTATGGTGGTGCGTATGTGGTGATGTCGTCCAAGCACCTGATGGGGGATGTGAACTACGCATGGCCCACATCCGAGATTGCTGTGATGGGCGCCAAGGGGGCGACTGAGATCCTCTACCGTTCTGAGTTGAATGATCCCGAAAAGATTGCGGCGCGGGCTGCGGACTACGAGGACCGCTTTGCCAATCCGTTTGTTGCGGCCGAAAAAGGCTTTGTGGATGAGGTCATCATGCCCCAATCCACGCGTAAGCGGGTGGCGCGGGCGTTTGCGGCGTTGCGGAACAAATCCACGAACAAGCCGTGGAAAAAGCACGATAACATCCCGCTCTGATCTGATGGCGAAGGGCTGGCATATGTCGGTGGACGGCGCGCGGTTAACGCTTGCGCGTCGGACCCCTGTGCGCTGGGACGTGGCGGTGCAGACGGTGTTGACCGGCTGTGCTGATCGCAACCGTGCGGCTATTGCCCATCAGGTTCGCCAAGATTTATGGCGGGCGCTGGCGCGCGTGCGTGGGTTTTCACCGATTGTTGAGGTGACGCGCAGCGGCTCGGACATGCAGGTGCGGGCGGGCGGACGGTTGGATGTGTCTGCGCCTGACCTAACGGCGCGCATTGCGGGGGTGTTGAACCAACCTGCGGCGCGGGCCCGGTGGTGCGCGCGTGCGTAGTTGGGTCCTCGCCTTTGTGCTTAGCGTGGCTGCGGGGCAGGCGGGGGCGGTGCCCTCGGGCCAGCCGCTCGCGCTGTGGCAGATCGCGTGGGAACGGATACAAGGCACCCAAGACCTGCAATTGGTCATTCGCGCGATCGCGCCCAAGGTTGGCGCACTGGGGTTTGAGGCCGCGCAAGCGGACATGGATTGGATATGCTCGACCCATGGTTTGACGCTAAGCGGATTACCCCATGGCGCCGCTGCCCAAGTCGTGGTCAACCTGATGGACACACCTATTGCGCGCGGTACGTCCAACCCGGACGTCGCGCAGTTTTTTAGCGTATATAAGCTGGCCGACGGGGCCTGCATTTTGGAGGACTTATGAAGCGGCTACACGACCTTAAGCTGCGACGTTTACCTGTGGAGAGGGCTGGTGCATGTGCGCAACAACCCGCGCATGTGAACGCACGCCCGTATGTTTTCCACACCGATTCCGATATGCTGCAACACGATTGCAGTGGTGCAATCGGCAGTTGTCGGAAAGGTCGCGTGCAAACGTCGGCCTCACGCGCCTTATTAAGGAGAGCAGAATGTCCAAAAGCCTCAAAGCGCTTATCGCCCTCGGTTTGGTCGCCATCGTTGCGGCCTGTAGCAGCGGCACCCAAGAAGAAATCGTCATCGTTGAGCCCACGCCTCTCGAAGCGGAACCTGTCTCCGGCAAGTTCTGAGCCGTTTGACTTGAGCACTCTCATGTGGCGGGCGATTGCCTCCGCCACATGGACCCCTTCGGTGGGGGGCATCACATGCTAAAGCACCGTGGCTTTCCGGGCCGTTTGCCGGGCACCGATTATCAGTTTGTAATCCGCCGCGCGAACCCGCGTGGGGTAACGCCCCTTGTGGCGCGCAGACGCTTTCCTGACCGTAAACCTGCCGACCGGCGCGCTGATGAAGGCTTTATGTCTGCATTGTGGTCCCACTTTGGGTCCGAGCCGTTTGAGCGGGGCAATCTGGACGCAGGCCGTTTGAACTGGCTGCTCGACCGAGAGGTTGTGGCCGTAGACGAGGATTTCGACCCTGTCAGCTACGACTCGCTTTTGCGGATCGATGAAGCCGTGGCGCGCGTGTCCTTTCCGCGCGTATTCGAAGCCGATAGCTTTGACGATTGGGATGAGGAAACCGAGGAATGACCTTGGGATTCGGCGCAAATTCGCTGATGGCGAAATCCAGTGAGCCAATTCGCGCCGATGGTAATTTAAATGAGCGTTGCCGCTGGCGTGTGCTGAGAACTCGTGCACATTCGAAAGCATGGCTCACTACCCCCAAGGATTTCATGAGCCATGGCGGGGCCCAATGTTCCTCTCGCCTGGTGCAGGCTCGCCGATTTCCTCCGAGCCTGTACTCGGCTGGAGCAACGGCGCAGGTGCCCGGGGCCCGGGACATACAGGAGACGTTAAAGTGGCAAAGACCATCAAGTTATCAGCAGTCGCAATCGTTTTATCCACGCTCATGGCGTGTAACACCGCAAGCCTGTCCGACATTGAACGTGCCGGTATCGGCGCGGCCGTCGGCTGCGCGGTGGGTGAGATCATCGAAGACGGCGAGTGCATCACGGGGGCCGCAATTGGCGGCGTCGGCGGCGCACTGTCAAACGACCTCGGCCTCTGACGCCGAGTGCACTGCACCCCTGACTAGGGGTTACCACGACTCACAAGCCTCAAGGCTGCTCGGGAGGGGATCTCGAGCGGTCTTTTGGCGTTTGAACGATATCCGGGGATCAGCCTCGGCAAAAGGTCAAGATAAGGGGACAGCGTAATGTTCGAGAAAATTCTGATTGCCAACCGGGGCGAGATTGCCTGCCGCGTGATTAAGACTGCCAAAGCCATGGGCATCAAGACGGTGGCGATTTATTCGGATGCGGACAAAAACGCGCTGCACGTAGAGATGGCTGACGAAGCCGTCCACATTGGCCCGCCCCCGGCGAACCAGTCCTATATCGTCATCGACAAGGTAATGGAGGCGATCAAGAAAACCGGCGCGCAAGCGGTGCATCCCGGTTACGGTTTCTTGTCAGAAAATTCAAAGTTCGCCGAAGCCCTTGAGGCGGCTGGCGTGGCTTTCATCGGGCCGCCCGTTGGTGCGATCGAGAAAATGGGGGATAAAATCACCTCCAAAAAGATCGCCCAAGAGGCCAACGTCAGCACGGTTCCCGGCTATATGGGTTTGATCGAAGACGCCGAAGAGGCCGTCAAAATCTCAAACCAGATCGGTTATCCGGTCATGATCAAGGCTTCGGCTGGCGGCGGTGGCAAGGGCATGCGGATTGCATGGAACGACACCGAGGCGCGCGAAGGTTTCCAATCCTCCAAGAACGAAGCGGCGAACAGCTTTGGCGATGATCGGATTTTCATCGAAAAGTTCGTCACGCAGCCCCGTCACATCGAAATCCAAGTGCTGTGCGACAGCCACGGCAACGGTGTGTATCTGCATGAGCGTGAGTGCTCGATCCAGCGTCGGAACCAAAAGGTGGTTGAGGAAGCTCCCTCGCCCTTCTTGGATGAGGCCACACGCAAAGCCATGGGCGAGCAGTCCTTGGCGTTGGCGCATGCGGTGGGCTACGCCTCGGCGGGCACGGTGGAATTCATCGTCGATGGCGACCGCAATTTCTACTTCCTTGAGATGAATACCCGCCTACAGGTAGAACACCCGGTGACCGAGCTGATCACTGGCGTTGATCTGGTTGAACAGATGATCCGCGTCGCTGATGGCGAGGTTCTGAGCATCAAACAAGAGGAACTGAAAATCAACGGCTGGGCGATTGAAAACCGTCTCTATGCCGAAGATCCCTACCGCAACTTCCTGCCCTCTATCGGGCGCCTGACCCGTTACCGCCCTCCAGTTGAGGGTGCGCTGGGCGAAGGCACCGTGCGCAACGACACCGGTGTGTTCGAGGGCGGTGAGATCAGCATGTATTATGATCCGATGATCGCCAAGCTGTGTACCTGGGGCCCAGACCGCGCCACCGCGATCGAGACGATGCGCACAGCCCTTGATAGCTTTGAGGTTGAGGGTATTGGTCACAACCTGCCATTCGTGGCTGCGGTGATGGACCATGACATCTTTATCAAAGGTGATATGACGACGGCCTTCATCGAAGAGCAATATCCTGACGGCTTTGAGGGCGTGACCTTGGATGAGACCGCCTTGTCGCGTGTGGCTGCTGCCTGCGCCGCAATGCACCGTGTCGCGGAAATTCGCCGCACCCGTGTGTCTGGCCGTATGGACAACCACGAGCGCAAAGTCGGCGACGACTGGGTCGTGACTGCCCAAGGTGCGCGCATGGACGTCACGGTGGATGCCGACAAAGACGGCGCGACCGTAGAGTTGAAGGACGGCGCGCGTCTACGTGTCGAAAGCGATTGGACCCCCGGTGACAGCCTCGCGCGCGTTATGATCGACGGGACACCCATGGTGCTGAAGGTCGACAAAATGGTCGGCGGGTTCCGCATCCGGTTCCGTGGCGCGGACATCAAGGTCCACGTGCGCACACCGCGTCAGGCCGAATTGGCGGATCTGATGCCCGAAAAACTGCCGCCCGACACCTCCAAGATGCTGCTGTGCCCAATGCCCGGTCTGATCGTAAAGGTCGACGTTGCCGAGGGTGAGGAAGTGCAAGAAGGTCAGGCGCTGTGCACCGTTGAAGCGATGAAGATGGAAAACATCCTACGCGCTGAAAAAAAGGGCATCGTCACCAAGATCAATGCTGGCCCCGGCGACAGTCTTGCCGTGGACGAAGTGATCATGGAGTTCGAATGAGCCATGATACGGCACACTGGCATCCAGCATCACCCACATCCCGCGCGCGCTTTGACGCCCCGCGGGGGCGTGGTTGGTGTGGATAGTGTGCCTGTTGATCAGCTACCTGCGCGCATTTCCTGTCTGCGCAGGGGCATTTTATCGATGGAGCGGCTCAGTTCGCGGACGTCCCACGGCAGAGGTTTGCGCAGTTTCACCTGCCCGTCCTTGCCGATCAGAACCATCATGAACCCACGGGGGCGTAGCTTGGTACGCAGCGCGCTTTCACCGCTTGGGTCAGTATCCACGATGATGACCACATCGCGGTCCGCAAGGTCTAGGGGCCGCTGCGACAGCAGCTCCATCTGTTGGGTGAATGCGGGGTCGCGCTCCGAGTTGGCAAAGACCACGATTGGCCGCGCAACCCACGCAAAGTCGTCCAAATCGACGTCATCGGCGGCAAAGATATGGGTTTTGTCAGCCTCCCACACGGCCAGAACGCCTTGCTCTGAGACGTCAGAGGCCATGGCGGTGGTGGCGAATACTCCAAGCAGGCCGAGGCCTAAGGCAAAATGCGTCAGTCGTGTCATGGTTCCTCCAGTTCCTTCACATATAGGGGGTGCGCGGCGCGGGGCGAAGGACTTTGCGCAATTTGTTGAAAAATCGCCCCTTAATCTGCTGAACAGGCCGGGGCGTGCACCGCAACAGGTGACCGTGGCCGGAACCTGTGCCACGCGTCTACAGCATAGAATCCGAACCGGTAGTTCGAACGCCGATGTAACCGGTCCCCAGGCTGGACAATGTGCGCATTTTACCCCTGAGCAGGGGCAAGTGATGCGCAAAACATGTGACAGCGACCTCATCCGGCTGCGCACTGGCGCGGATGGTTTCGCTACTTTTATTGACACCGAGGCGTCGCACTCAGTGACCCGTATAGCCGCACACCGGGACGCATGTTCCGAGACGCAGGCTTAGACAGAGAAGGACATCCCCATGACGGATCAGAACACGCCGGACCGCACAAAGCTTTGGACTGAGCTTGCGACAAAGGAATTGCGGGGCAAACCCCTTGAAGACCTGACGTGGAAAACGTTGGAAGGGATCGAGGTCAAGCCGCTGTATACCGAAGCTGACCTTGAGGGCCTGGACCATCTGGGTGGCATCCCCGGTGAGGGTCCGTTTACGCGCGGCGTAAAGGCCACGATGTACGCAGGCCGTCCGTGGACGATCCGCCAATACGCAGGGTTTTCGACAGCCGAGGAAAGCAACGCGTTCTATCGCAAGGCTTTGGCCGCGGGCCAACAGGGCGTGTCCGTTGCCTTTGATCTGGCGACGCACCGTGGTTATGACAGTGACCACCCTCGGGTTGAGGGCGACGTCGGCAAGGCAGGCGTAGCGATCGACAGCGTCGAGGATATGAAAATCCTGTTCGACGGTATCCCGCTCGATAAAATCTCAGTCTCCATGACAATGAACGGCGCGGTCATCCCGATCTTGGCGAACTTTATCGTCACGGGCGAAGAGCAGGGCCATGACCGCTCTGTGCTGTCCGGCACGATCCAAAACGACATTCTCAAGGAATTCATGGTCCGCAATACGTATGTCTATCCGCCCGAACCCTCGATGCGGATCATTGCGGATATCATCGAATACACCTCAAATGAGATGCCGAAATTCAACTCGATCTCGATCTCGGGTTACCACATGCAGGAGGCTGGTGCGAACCTTGTGCAAGAGCTGGCGTTCACGCTGGCTGATGGGCGCGAATACGTGCGCGCGGCAATTGCCCGTGGCATGGATGTGGACAAGTTCGCCGGTCGGCTCAGCTTTTTCTTCGCCATCGGGATGAACTTTTTCATGGAGGCCGCCAAGCTGCGCGCCGCCCGGTTGTTGTGGCACCGGATCATGCAAGAATTCGAGCCCAAGAATCCCAAGTCGTCCATGTTGCGTACTCATTGCCAGACCAGCGGTGTGTCGCTGCAAGAGCAGGATCCCTACAACAACGTGGTCCGCACCGCCTATGAGGCGATGGCCGCAGCCCTTGGGGGCACGCAATCGCTGCACACGAACGCGCTGGATGAGGCGATTGCCCTTCCAACTGAGTTTGCAGCCCGAATTGCGCGCAACACCCAGTTGATCTTGCAGGAAGAAACCGGCGTGACCAACGTGGTCGATCCGCTGGCAGGCTCTTATTACGTCGAAAGCCTGACGGCTGAGTTGGCGGATGAGGCTTGGAAGTTGATCCAAGAGGTCGAAGAGTTGGGCGGGATGACCGCCGCTGTGAACTCCGGCATGCCCAAGCTGCGTATCGAGGAAAGTGCCGCGCGACGTCAGGCTATGATTGACCGGGGCGAAGAGGTCATCGTTGGCGTCAACAAATACCGTTTGGACAAAGAAGATCCGATCGACATCATGGATATCGACAACGCCGCGGTGCGCGACAGCCAGATCGCGCGCCTAGAGCGTATCCGATCCGAGCGGGATGAGGCGGTTTGTGCCGCAGCCCTCGCAGAGGTGGAGCGGCGTGCAGCGGAAGGTGGCAACTTGCTAGAGGCCGCTGTTGATGCCGCCCGTGCTCGCGCAAGCGTTGGTGAAATTAGCATGGCAATGGAGGCTGTGTTTGGCCGCCACCGTGCTGAGGTCAGAACCCTCGCAGGTGTGTATGGTGCCGCCTATGAGGGCGACGCGGGGTTTGCAGCGATCCAAAAGTCGGTTGAGGATTTCGCCACGGATGAAGGCCGTCGGCCTCGGATGCTTGTCGTCAAAATGGGCCAAGATGGTCATGATCGCGGCGCCAAAGTGATCGCCACGGCCTTTGCTGACATTGGGTTTGATGTCGACGTTGGCCCCCTGTTCCAAACACCGGATGAAGCGGCGCAAGACGCCGTCGATAACGATGTGCACGTGATTGGCATCAGTTCGCAGGCCGCGGGGCACAAAACGCTTGCGCCCAAACTGGTCGCCGCGTTGGAGGCCGCAGATGCCAAGGACATCATCGTGATCTGTGGGGGTGTGATACCCCAACAAGATTATCAGTTCCTGTATGACGCGGGCGTAAAGGCAATCTTTGGCCCCGGCACAAATATCCCCGAGGCGGCCCAAGACATTCTGCGTTTGATCCGCGAGGCACGGAACTAAGCGCTGGGCGCGCAACGGCGTGCCAGTATTTTGAGCCATTAGGGGCGGGGCGGTTGTATTGATCGCCCCGTTTTGCCATTTGAAGAGTGAACACAGGAGAGCCGCGTGGCCTTACCCGCAAAACAACAGGTGACCTATTGGGGGCTCGTGAGCTTTGTCTTTCTGCTCGCGCTGTGGTTTCTGGGCGATATCATGTTGCCGTTCATTGTAGGTGGCGCGATTGCCTATGGGCTTGATCCTCTTGCAGACCGGCTAGAGGCGCGCGGTCTGAGCCGTGCTGTCGCGACGACGCTGATTTCGCTGTTTGCACTGTTTATGTTTTTGCTCGCGATTGGATTGGTTATCCCGCTGTTGGTGGAACAGACCCTCGCCTTGATCCGGTTTGCGCCAGAATTATTCACGGAATTACGCGATGGCCTAACGGCGCGGTTCCCGCAGTTGATCGACGTGGATAGTACAATTGGCCGGACGGTCAGCCGCGCTGTTGTCTCGATCGGTGAGGCGATCCAAGCACAGGGCGGCGCATTTGCACAGCAAATAGCATCCTCGGTGGTTGGGGTCATCAATGCGGTGGTGTTTATCGTCGTCGTACCGGTTGTGGCGTTCTACCTGTTGCTCGACTGGGACCGGATGGTTGCCCAAGTCGATGATCTGTTGCCACGAGATCATGCGCCAACGGTCCGGCGCCTCGCGTTAGAGGTGGACCGCACGTTGGCGTCATTCGTGCGCGGCCAGCTGACTGTTTGCGCGATTTTGGGCACCTTCTATGCCGCTGGCCTCATGATTGTGGGGCTGCAATTCGGCGTCGTGGTTGGGGCCGTCGCGGGCTTGATCTCATTCATTCCCTATGTTGGCGCACTGATCGGCGGGGTGTTGGCGTTTGGTTTGGCGTTGTTCCAGTTCTGGAATGACCCGATCTGGATCGCTGTCGTGGCGGCGATCTTTGCTGCCGGGCAGATGCTAGAGGGTAACTTCTTAACCCCCAAACTTGTCGGCGGATCGGTTGGGTTGCACCCTGTGTGGTTGCTGCTGGCGCTATCGGCGTTTGGGGCGGTGTTTGGTTTTGTCGGCATGCTCGTGGCGGTGCCGGTTGCTGCGATGATTGGGGTGCTCGCGCGCTTCTTGATCCAAGAGTATAAGGCCAGTCGCCTGTACCTTGGCCTCGAATCGAAACGTGACCCGGACAAAGACGCCGCCGAATGAACGACACACAGCTTCCCCTTCCACTGCCCATGCGCCCCGCGATGGGCCGGGACGATTTTTTCGTCGCCCCCAGCAACGCAATGGCGCTGGCTTTTGTAGATATTTGGCCCAATTGGCCGAACAATCGACTTGCCGTTGTCGGCCAAGAAAGCGCGGGCAAAAGCCATTTGGCTGCGGTGTGGGCGCGTGTTTCGGGCGCAAGGGTGATGCGGGCGTGTGATGTGCATGCGGCTGATGTGCCGGACTTGGCCAGCGGGCCCCTCGCGATTGAGGATATGCATGTGCCGATGGGCGCAGAAACGGAACGCGCGTTGTTTCATTTGCACAATCTGATCGCGGCAGAGGGTCATAGCCTGATGGTGACAGGGCGGGGTGCGCCGAGCAGTTGGCCCATCACGCTGCCCGATCTTGCCAGCCGGTTGCAGGCCATCACGATGGCCGAGGTGGCCGCGCCCGACGACCAGTTGCTGTCGGCATTGTTGATCAAACACTTTTCGGATCGCCAAGTCACGGTATCGCCAGCGGTGATCGCCTATGTCATCCCGCGGATCGAGCGTAGCTTTGCCGCCGTTGAGGCCATAGCCCAACAATTGGACGCCGCTGCACTTGCGGGGCAGAAGCCCATCACACGCTCGCTCGCCCGCACTTTGCTGGACACAGACAACGCAGAGGCGTAGTGTACCTAACTTGTCATAAAGCTGTCATTTAAGCCCCTTAGGGGAAGTGCATGTTAGATAATTCACTCATTCCGGCATCTGATTTTCTTAAATCACCGCTGCCCGCCCCCCGTGCGTTGGACGAAGACCGGACCATTGGTCCGCGTCGCTTTTTCAACCGTGAACTCAGCTGGCTGTCGTTCAACTGGCGCGTGTTAGAGGAGGCGGCAAACCCGCGTGTGCCCTTGTTGGAACGGTTGCGGTTTCTGTCGATTTCGGCGGCGAACTTGGACGAGTTTTATACGGTGCGTGTGGCAGGCCTGCGGGAGCTTGCGCGCGCAGGTACCACAACACCTGCTGCGGATGGCCGTTCTCCGGGAGAGCAGCTTCGGCTTATCAATGAAAACGCGCGCAATCTGTTGTCCGCGCAGCAATCGACGTGGATCGGGTTGCGGCGGTTGATGGAGGATGACGGCATTCGCCTGCTGGAACGGGATGCTCTGACGCCTGCTGATGAGCAGATGATGGATGATCATTTTCTGGCCCAAGTGTTTCCTGTGCTGTCGCCGCTCGCGATTGACCCCGCGCATCCCTTTCCGTTCATCCCGAACGAAGGCTTTTCTCTCGCTGTGATGTTGGAACGCCCCAGTGACAAGCGCCGCCTCCAGGCATTGTTGCCCGTGCCGCAACAGATCGACCGGTTTGTGCGATTGGCCGATGAAGATGGCGTTGCACGTTTCCTTCCGCTTGAAGAGTTGTTGTTGATGCAGATCGACGCTCTGTTTCCCGGCTATGAGCTCAAGGGGCATTGCGCGTTTCGGGTGCTGCGCGACAGTGATCTAGAGGTCGAGGATGAGGCCGAAGACCTTGTGCGGGAGTTTGAGACCGCCCTCAAACGTCGCCGTCGCGGCGAAGTGGTGCGCATGAAGATCACGGCCAACGCGCCAGAGGCATTGCGCAAGGTTATCGTGGGTGAGCTGGGCGTTCAGCCTGATGAAATCATCGACATCAAGGGTTTGATCGGCCTCGCGAGCCTCAAGCAATTGGTGCTGGATGAACGTCACGATTTGCTGTGGCCTCATTTTACCCCGCGCGTGCCCGAACGTGTGCAGGATCACGATGGTGATATGTTTGCGGCAATCCGGCAAAAGGACATGCTGCTGCACCACCCGTATGAGACCTTTGATATGGTTATTCGGTTCCTGCAACAGGCCGCGCGGGACCCGAATGTTGTAGCGATCAAGCAGACGCTCTACCGGACGTCGCGCAATTCGCCCATCGTTGAGGCGCTGTGCGAAGCTGCCGAAATGGGCAAGAACGTCACTGCCTTGGTGGAGCTGAAGGCACGCTTTGATGAGGCCGCGAATATCCGCCAATCGCGGCGGTTGGAACGATCCGGCGCGCATGTGGTCTATGGCTTTATCAATTACAAAACCCACGCCAAGATCAGCACCGTAGTCCGCCGCGAGGGCGATCAACTTGTGACTTATACGCACTTTGGGACGGGCAATTACCATCCGATCACTGCGCGCGTTTACACTGATCTGAGCCTGTTTACCTGCGACGCGGCCCTTGGACGCGATGCGACCAAGGTGTTCAATTATATCTCTGGTTACGCGCAGCCCGTTGGACTGGAAAATTTGTCCATCTCGCCGCTGGATATGAAATCGATCCTACTGGAGCGGATTGAGGGCGAGATCGCACACGCCAAGGCCGGACGGCCCGCAGTGATTTGGGCCAAGATGAACTCGCTGATTGATCCCGATATTATCGACGCCCTTTATGCGGCTTCCGGCGCGGGGGTGCGGATTGATTTGGTGGTACGAGGTATTTGTGGACTGCGTCCGGGTGTTGTGGGGCTAAGCGAGAATATCCGCGTGAAATCGGTAGTAGGTCGGTTTTTGGAACACTCTCGCATCGTGTGTTTTGGCAATGGTCAGGGCCTGCCGTCGAAAAAGGCGCGTGTCTATATTAGCTCTGCCGATTGGATGGGGCGCAATCTTAATCGCCGGGTCGAAACCTTGGTTGAAATCCGCAATGCGACCGTCAAGGCACAGATCGTGAGCCAGATTATGGCGGCCAATCTAGCTGACGTTGCGCAAAGCTGGGTGCTCGGTCCCGAAGGGGAGTTTGAGCGTGCAGATACTTCAAAGCTGGATAATCCCTTCAATTGCCATCGGTTTTTCATGGAAAACCCGTCGCTTTCTGGGCGTGGCTCTGCGGGGGCCAAGGACGTGCCGGAATTGGCGCACTCAGCCGACGATGACACTGCGCGTTGACCTGCGGGCCCTTCGCGGGCAAAGGTGACACCCAGACATCGGGATGTGTTTGAGCGACCAAGGAGATCCACATGGACGGAGCGGAACGCAGTGCGGAGCCGTGGGATCTGTTTGGAGCCCCG
>NZ_CEZFMW010000064.1:0-19486 GCF_982993085.1 Thalassobacter sp.
GCCCTATTGAGATCGAAGTCGGTTTCACAAAACACGCCGAGGGCTGCTGTCTTATCAAGGTTGGCGATACCCATGTGCTATGCACCGCCTCGCTAGAAGAGCGCGTGCCCCCATTTTTGCGCAACACCGGCCTGGGCTGGGTGACAGCAGAATACGGCATGCTGCCCCGCGCAACCAACACCCGGATGCGCCGCGAAGCAGCGTCGGGCAAGCAATCCGGCCGTACACAAGAGATTCAGCGCCTGATCGGACGATCCTTGCGGGCGGGCGTTGATCGCAACGCGTTGGGCGAACGACAGATCACCGTTGATTGCGACGTGATCCAAGCCGATGGCGGAACGCGGTGTGCAGCCATCACCGGCGGTTGGGTTGCGCTGCGCCTTGCGGTGAACAAGTTGATGAAGGCCGGCGACATTGTAACCGACCCAATTACGGATCACGTCGCTGCAGTTTCTTGTGGTGTCTATGCTGGGCAGAGTGTGCTCGATCTTGACTACGCCGAGGATTCTCAGGCCGGGACGGACGGAAACTTTGTGATGACCAGCGAAAGCGGTTTGATCGAAATCCAAGCATCAGCTGAGGGTGCGACGTTCTCCAAGACGCAATTCGCAGAGTTGATGGCGCTGGCTGAGCAAGGCGTCGCTGATCTGGTGACTGCACAAAAGATCGCCACATCATGAGGCAGTTCAAGGGGGACGCACTTCTGATTGCCACGCACAATAGAGGCAAGCTTGAGGAAATCGCGGCCCTCTTGGCGCCCTATGGCATCAAATGCACATCAAATGCCGATCACGGCCTGCCGGAGCCAGACGAAACCGAGACTACCTTTGTTGGGAACGCGCGGATCAAGGCCCACGCAGCGGCGCAGGCCACCGGCTTGCCCGCATTGGCTGATGACAGTGGGTTGACCATTGATGGTCTTGGTGGTGCGCCCGGTGTTTACACTGCCGATTGGACAGAAACCCCACAGGGCCGCAATTTCGTGATCGGCATGACCCGTGCCTGGACCGAGCTTGAAGAAGCGAATGCGCCCTATCCGCGGACTGCGCAATTCAACTGCACCCTCGTACTTGCGTGGCCGGACGGTCACGACGAAGTTTTTCCGGGTGTGATGGCTGGACAAATTGTGTGGCCGATGCGCGGCGATCAGGGGCATGGTTACGATCCGATTTTTCAGCCTGATGGCTATTCTGAAACGTTCGGGGAAATGGATCGCTGGGAAAAGAACCAGATCAGCCACCGGGCAGACGCATTCAAAAAGCTTCAGGCGGTTTTCACAGGCCATGGTACCGACACATGAGCAAACGGTTGATTTCCAGTGGATCGCCATTTGAAGCCGAAGTCGGATATTCCCGCGCGGTTGTTCAAGGAGATTGGTGTTTCATGGCCGGAGTCACGGGGTTTGATTACAGCACCATGACCCTACCGGACACGATCGCTGCACAGGCGCGGCAATGCTTTGTGACCATCGATTCAGCGCTTCAGGACGCCGGGTTCACGCGAGCCGATATCGTACGCGTCACACATTACGTAACAGACCGTGCGTTAGTGGATGAACTGAAGCCTGTATTGAGTGAACATTTGGGCAGCATTCGGCCCGCCGCGACAATGGTGATAGCCGATCTAATGACGCCAGAGATGCTATACGAAATCGAAGTCACGGCCTTTAAAGGATGAGCCGCCCCCCCGGCGGATTTGGGTTGTACCTGCATTGGCCCTTTTGTCAGGCCAAATGCCCATATTGCGATTTTAACTCGCATGTTTCTGCCAATATTGACCAAGCCCGGTGGCAAGCTGCATATCTAAGCGAATTGGATCGCGCCGCCGCAGAGACAGAAAACCGTGTGTTAGAGACTGTTTTTTTTGGTGGCGGCACACCGTCGTTGATGGATCCATCACTTGTGTACGCCATAATTGAGCGTATTCGCCAAAACTGGCCCATGGTGAACAATCCAGAGATTTCACTGGAGGCTAATCCGACATCTGTAGAGGCTGGACGCTTTGCCGGTTATCGCGACGCAGGGGTAAACCGGATATCGATGGGTATTCAGGCCTTGAATGATGACGACCTGCGTAGGCTTGGGCGCATGCACTCTGTTAAGGATGCTCAAGCTGCCTTTGATACCGCAAGAAACCTATTTGATAGGGTCTCTTTTGACCTGATTTATGCGCGCCAAAATCAAACCCTTCAGGATTGGAAGGCAGAGTTGACAGAAGCGCTAAGCATGGCCGTGGATCATCTGTCGCTTTATCAACTTACAATCGAGGACGGCACGGCCTTTGGCGCTCGTCATGCAGCGGGCGGTCTAAAGGGGCTGCCCGATGATGACACCTCCGCCGATATGTACTTGCTGACCCAAGAAATCACCGCAAGCGCCGGATTGGGCAGTTACGAAGTTTCTAATCACGCGCGCGAAGACGCTCAGTCGCGGCACAACCTGATTTATTGGCGTGGTGGGGACTATATTGGCATTGGCCCCGGTGCGCATGGTCGTTTGACATTAGCAGGTCAAAAGTTCGCCACAGAAACCGAATTGAGCCCGCTTGGTTGGCTCCTGAATGTTGAAAAGAAAAGAAGTGGGGAAAGCCTGCGTGAGGCGATTCCAGTTTCTGAGCAGGCACTCGAATACCTGATGATGTCCCTTCGGTTGAGTGAGGGAACGGATCTGGGGCGCTACAGAGCTTTGGGCGGCAAGTTCGCACCAGAGGCCGTACAGGACTTGGTCAAGCTAGGTCTTATAGAGATTGACGAAACCCGTTTGCGCGCCACCTCTCAGGGCAGGCCGGTTCTTAACGGTCTTCTCCGGAACCTCATTACCGAGTAATCATGCGCATCGTTTGGATCATTGGCGGCTTGGTGTCTCTCGGCCTGGGCATTCTTGGCATACCGCTTCCCTTGCTGCCCACGGTCCCATTCCTATTGCTTACCGCATTTTGCTTTTCGCGTTCGTCGGACCAGCTACACGGTTGGTTACTCGCTCATCCGACACTCGGTCCACCGATCCACAATTGGCGGCAATCAGGTGCAATTTCTAGATCAGCCAAAATCACATCGACAGCCATGATTACAGCATCCCTAGGAGTAGCGCTTTACTGGCAAATTTCGTTGGTTGTGATCTTTTTTCAGGTAACGGTGTTGGGTGGAGTTTCCTACTTTATCTGGTCTCGACCGGAGGCATGATCGTCAAGAGTCGGCACAATTCATCCAGTTGATCCAATGACTTGTATGAAATAGTAATCGAGCCTGCTTCACTATCTACGACATGATCGATATCAACACTCATCCCAAGGTTTGCCGACAAATCGTCTTCTAGCGCCTTTGTATCTGCATCTTTTTGAGCGCTGGCCTTGGGCTTGCGTGGAGAGGATTTAGACGGACCCGTGGGCTTTGCCTTAGCTAATTTTTCAGTTTCACGGACCGACAGCTTCTTAGTTAAAATTGCGCGCAGTAATTCATTCGGATTGTCCGCCGTCAGCAGAGCCCGGCCATGTCCAGCTGTAATTTCACCAGCACTCAACACATCCTGAACTGCATCCGGAAGCGACAGAAGCCGCATAGAGTTTGCAATATGGCTTCGGCTTTTCCCAAGCGCAGTCGCAAGTTTCTCTTGGGTATGCCCGAACTTTTCCATGAGTTGACGATAGCCAGCGGCCTCTTCAATCGCATTGAGGTCAGCACGTTGAATGTTCTCAATGATAGCAACTTCGAGCACTTCAATGTCGTCGAAATCGCGAACAACAACGGGGAGTTCATGAAGCTGCGCCGCCTGAGCCGCACGCCAGCGGCGTTCACCCGCAACAATTTGGTAGGACGTCGGATCCCCGGGCAATGGCCGAACGATTAATGGCTGAATCACGCCCTTCTCTCGAACGGAATTTGTCAGATCGACAAGATCATTCTCCGTGAACTGACGGCGCGGCTGGTCAGGATTGGCATAAATACGCTCAATCGGGACCGTTTCGAACCCTTTGCGCCCCTCAGCTTGTGAAGGCGTTGCAGCCTCAACGTTTACGTCTGCCATTAACGCGGACAAACCTCGCCCTAGCCCGCGTCGATCTCGTTTTTCAACCATCGGTCCCCTACCCTTCGTGCCGCTTCAACATCTCAGATGCCAGCAATTTATACGCGACTGCACCCCGTGAATTGGGATCATAGTTCAAAACTGGTTGTGCAAAACTTGGCGCCTCACTCAGACGAACATTCCTTGGAATAACAGTACGATAGACCAAGTCACCCAAATTATCACGGGCATCGTTTTCGACCTGAATACACAGGTTATTCCGTTTATCGTACATCGTTAACACTACACCGTCGATGCGTAGCGATGGATTAGCCCCGTCCCGCACGTCGCGCACCGTCAAAAGAAGCTGACTTAGCCCTTCAAGAGCGAAAAATTCAGTCTGCAACGGAACCAATACAGCCGTCGATGCCACAAAAGCGTTTAAAGTCAAAAGGTTAAGAGAAGGCGGGCAGTCAATAATGACGTAGTCAAATGGTTCAATGGCCTGATCATAAAGAGCATTCTTTAATCGCAGTATGCGCCCTTCTGATTTACCAAGTTCAATATCAACGGAGCTGAGATCCGTTGTTGCTGGTGCGATTGCAAGGTTTGGAAAATCAGTGGCTTGAACCACATCTTGTAGCTTAGCTTCCTCGATTAACAAATCGTAGGTGGTGACAACCCGATCATCTAGTGCGACGCCAAGTCCCGTAGATGCATTACCTTGGGGATCTAGATCAATGAGCAAAACACTTTGGCCGCGCGCTGCAAGTGCCGCTCCGAGGTTGATTGACGTGGTCGTTTTCCCCACGCCGCCCTTTTGATTGGCAACCGAAAGAATGACCGGTCCATTATTTGGCACGCTGAATATCCTTTATGGCGAAGATTGCCGCAGTCGGGTCCGTTAAGCTGGCGATGGTTTTAAAATCAAATGACCAACTTTCACGCGCTTGCTCAAGTTCCTTTTTATGAGAACTACCCTTTGGAAACAGCGCAACACCATTCTGATCGAGGTGGGTATTTCCGTATTCAACCAGCTTTTCTAATGAGCCTAGTGCGCGCGCCGACAGAACATCCGCTTTCTGATTTGGTATTTCTTCGATCCTATGGCTTAGAACCTTTGCTTTCAAAGCCAAATCGCGAATGACTGTCCTAAGGAATACAGCCTTCCGTGTATCGCTTTCCACCAGCGTGAACGAGACATCTGGGTGTGTATCCACAAGCATTGACGCTAAAACCAAAGCGGGAAATCCACCACCGGACCCTAAATCCAACCATACACCGCTCTTGGGTGCAAAGGTCGCCAGTTGTGCAGAGTCTAGAAAGTGACGTGTCCAAATATCTGCCAGCGTACTACTTGCCACTAGGTTTATCTTTGGGTTCCACTTTCCAATAAGAGCTTCATAGTGATTTAAGCGTTCAATTGTTTCACGTGAAACATTCAACCGTCTCTGAAATTCTTCCTTGCTCATGCTGTGCGCTTAAATCTCTGTTTGAGGTGGGACAGTATTAACGTAAGTGCTGCTGGTGTCATCCCATCAATACGCGCCGCCTGCCCCAATGTCTCAGGGGTTACGAGACTTAGCTTAGATTTCAATTCGTTAGAAAGCCCTTCAATCTCAGTATATGAGAACTCTCTAGGGATCGTTTGAGCTTCATCGCGCCGCAAGGCCTCTACGTCTTGCGCCTGACGATCAATATAATTGGCGTATAACGCGTCGCGCTCAATCTGATCACTTATCTCCACATCAGGTTTAAGAGCAGGCCAAATTTCCCGCAGCCGGCTAAAATCTATATCCGGAAAGGAAAGTAGTTCAAAGGCAGTCCGCTTTTTGCCGTCCTCTTTTACGTCGAGGCCAGCATTTCGCGCGGCCTTTGGCGTTAAACTAAGCGACCCGAGTTCAGATCGTAACTGATCCAACTTTTCTCTCTTGAGATCGAATTGCTTACGTCGCCCTTCACCAACACAGCCCAGGGCGGTACCAATAGGGGTCAATCGCTGGTCTGCGTTATCCGCGCGTAAAGACAATCTAAACTCCGCGCGCGATGTAAACATCCGGTATGGCTCAGATACGCCCCGAGTAACCAAATCATCGATCATCACACCTATATAGCTTTCAGATCGACTAAAGGTGACTTCGTCTTTCTCCGTAGCCTGGCATGCTGCATTAAGCCCAGCAACCAGACCCTGCGCGGCGGCTTCTTCATACCCTGTAGTGCCATTGATCTGCCCAGCAAGAAATAGGCCACTCAAAGCCTTTAGCTCTAGGGTTGGCCGCAATGCTCGTGGGTCGACATAATCATATTCAATTGCATAGCCAGGTTGAAGGATTTCAACATTCTCGAGGCCACTTATCGACTTTACATAAGCTTCTTGCACATCAACTGGCAACGATGTGGAAATTCCGTTTGGATAAATTGTATTATCTTCAAGTCCTTCTGGCTCAAGGAAAATCTGATGCGATGTCTTGTCTGCAAATCGTACAATTTTGTCTTCAATTGATGGGCAGTACCGTGGTCCTACTCCGTCGATATGTCCACCATACATCGCTGATCGCGAGAGATTATCCGCGATAATCTGGTGCGTTTTTTCATTTGTATGCGTGATACCACAGGATATCTGACGACAAGCCGCTTTATTTGATAGGAATGAAAAGAGCGTCGGCTCCTCATCTGCCGGCTGCATTTCCAACCCAGACCAATCAATTGTCTTTCCATTTAGTCGCGGCGGAGTTCCTGTCTTTAGCCTTCCTAAAGGAAGGTTGAGATCATCGAGACGTTTCGCAAGCGCTTGGGAAGGCGCATCTCCCATACGGCCCCCTGGGCGAGAGACATCCCCAATATGAATGACGCCGCGCAAAAAGGTTCCGGTAGTTAGAACAACTGCACCCGCACGAATTTCTGTATCGTCTGAAAGCTTCACTCCAGCAGCACGGCCATTTTCAATGAGGAGGTCGGCCACTTCGCCAATTACAATTGAAAGGTTTGGCTGTGCCTGAAGTTCTTTTTGAATAAACTGTTGATATAGCGCTCGATCGGCTTGAGTACGTGGTCCCTGCACTGCCGGGCCTTTACGCCGATTAAGCAGGCGAAACTGGATACCAGACGCGTCGGCGGCTCGCCCCATAAGGCCATCCAAAGCGTCAATTTCGCGGACTAGGTGCCCTTTTCCAAGCCCCCCGATGGCTGGGTTGCAAGACATAACGCCTATACCCGCTTGTGACATTGTAATCAGGGCTGTCTTGACGCCCATACGAGCAGACGCATGCGCAGCATCTGCCCCTGCGTGACCACCACCTACAACGATGATATCAAAGTCCAATTGTTTCACGTGAAACACTCCTACTTTCCTAGACAGAAGCTCGCAAAGATCTCATCTAGCACATCTTCCACGCCAACGCGACCAATCACTGCGCTAAGGGACTGAACAGCGCCGTATATTTCCGCGGTTAACAGCTCCGAAGGCATATATAGAATATTGTCGCGCACATGACACAACCGAGTGTGACACTCGCTAAGGGCTACCCGATCTCTTTCCCTACTGATCAAACCAATATCTGCCGTCAGATTACCAAGGCGAGCAGAAATCTCTGACAAAAGGTCATCCAAGCCGACCCCGTTAAGGGCAGAGATCCCGACCCCGTAAATATCATGCTTTGTCGAAACGATGATATCACCTTCACTGGGCATCAGGATGGGGTCAGCATCAGGCCCCTCTAAAAGGATAACACGCAATTCAGCAACTTTTGCGCGCTCTAGCGCACGAGCGACGCCTAGTTTCTCGATGGGATCATCCGTTTCACGAACACCAGCAGTATCCAAAAAGGTCACTGGCAGCCCTTGAATATCCATGCGGACTTCAACAATATCGCGTGTCGTGCCCGCAATCTCGGATGTGATAGCTGCTTCCTTACCAGATAAAGCATTGAGAAGTGTAGATTTCCCAACATTTGGTGGCCCAATGATCGCCACCTCAAATCCCTTTCGAACGGATTGCGCTACATTTGATCGAGATACTTCAGAAGAAATCGTTGCAATCACTTCCTGAAGAAGGCTCTCGACCTCCGGATACACATTCTCAGGAACCTCCTCATCGGCGAAATCGATTGTCGCCTCTATCAGGGCCGCTGCTCGGATCAGGTTTGCTCGCAAACTTTCAATCATATCACGCAAGGCGCCATCAAAAGTACGCATCGCTTCTCGCCGCTGTACCTCTGTTTCGGCCTCAATAAGATCAGAGAGCCCTTCTACTTGCGTTAAATCGAGCCGCTCATTCAGTAGGGCGCGACGCGTGAACTCCCCAGGTTCAGCCACACGCGCCAGACCCGTATCCGATATGGCTGCCAATACAGCACGAACAACCGCGATACTTCCATGAAGCTGTAGCTCGACAGTCTCTTCGCCCGTAAAACTTTGACCTTCTGGAAAAAGTAGAACAAGCGCCTGATCCAACAGGGTACCGTCGCCAGCTCGAACAGAACGCAATCCCATTTTGCGGCCTATGGGAAGGCTACCACACAATAGTGTATAAACTTCAAAGGCTTGCGGGCCCGAAATTCGAACTACCGCAACTCCCGCCTTCCCCTGTGCAGTCGCCAGTGCAAAGATCGTATCCATAACGCCCCGCTCTAGCGGACCAAATGTTTATGAGTTCATAGAATCGAAGAACTCAGAATTTGTTTTGGTCTGTTTCAACTTTGAAATCAGGAATTCGATAGCGTCCGTAGTCCCCATTGGGTTGAGAATTCGACGCAAGACAAAGGTCTTTTGCAGGTCTTTTTGATTAACCAGAAGCTCTTCCTTACGTGTGCCGGATTTCAGAATATCCATCGCAGGGAACACGCGTTTATCCGCCACCTTGCGATCCAACACGATCTCGGAGTTACCTGTCCCTTTGAACTCTTCAAAGATGACTTCGTCCATCCGTGAGCCTGTGTCGATCAAAGCTGTTGCAATGATCGTCAACGAACCGCCCTCTTCGATGTTCCGAGCCGCACCAAAGAAACGCTTTGGGCGTTGCAACGCGTTAGCATCCACACCGCCTGTCAGAACCTTACCAGACGACGGCACGACAGTGTTAAATGCACGGCCCAAACGGGTAATCGAGTCTAGCAGAATGACAACGTCCCGCTTGTGCTCAACTAGGCGTTTCGCTTTTTCAATTACCATTTCTGATACAGCAACGTGGCGCGTGGCAGGTTCATCGAAAGTCGAGGAAATGACCTCACCTTTCACAGAGCGCTGCATGTCCGTCACCTCTTCGGGACGTTCATCAATCAGCAAAACCATCAGATAGCATTCTGGATGGTTCGTCTCGATCGACTTTGCAATGTTTTGTAAAAGAACCGTTTTACCAGTACGCGGGGGCGCCACGATCAGGGAACGTTGGCCTTTGCCAATCGGCGCGACAAGGTCGATGATCCGCGCGGATCGATCCTTAATCGTCGGATCTTCAATCTCCATATTCAAACGATCATCAGGATAGAGCGGCGTAAGATTATCAAAGCTAATCTTATGACGAGCCTTCTCAGGATCCTCAAAGTTAATGATCGCAACAGACGTTAACGCAAAATAACGCTCATTCTCATCAGGAGCCTGAATGACGCCCTCGACAGTATCACCAGTCCGCAGCGAATACTGACGGATCATGTCAGGTGAGACATAAATATCATCGGGTCCGGACAGGTAGTTTGCTTCAGGTGACCGAAGAAACCCAAAGCCGTCTTGCAGAACCTCAAGAACGCCGACACCGGAGATTTCCCAACCATCCTCAGCGCGTTCTTTGAGGATCGAGAACATCATCTCGCCCTTACGCATCGTGGAGGCGTTTTCAATCTCAAGCTCTTCAGCCATTTTCAGCAGATCTTTGGGCGAATTCGCCTTTAGATCAGAGAGATTCAGTTTTTCTTCAGACATGCGCACTCCAACGGCCCAAAAAGGCCGAGGTTGATAGTAGAAATGGGAAGCGGTTCTTGGACCAGGACGATCCTCCGCACATGCCGCCTAGTACCCAGGCGCCAAAAAGTCAATCAGAAGGGGCGAGCGATGACAGAAACGATGATCACGATCAGCAGAACCGTCGGAACCTCATTCATCAATCGATAGTGACGGCCAGAGCGTTGCTGGCCATCAGCCATCAAGTCCTTTCGCCGTGCACCGCACCACATGTGGAACCAAGTCATACCAATGATTGCTGCAAACTTGGTATAGGGCCATGCAGCGGACCAATCGATTGCTCCTGGTGTCAAAATCAACGCAAGTCCAAGTAGCCAAGAGGCAATCATCGCTGGGTTCATAATCGCCTTGAGAAGCCGACGCTCCATGGTCTGGAACAGTTCAGCTGTCTCTCCGTTTTTTCCAACTTTTTCAACATGATAAACGAAAAGTCGTGGAAGATAAAACAAACCAGCCATCCATGCGATCACAGAGATCACATGCAAGCTTTTCGTCCATGGATAGGCTACTGCCAACAAGTCGATCATTGTGGTTTTTCCTCTAAGTCGCCGTCTGCCTAACACTAATAAATAATATTAAGAAAGAAGATTGTTGTTGTAGGTTGTACTGGGGAAAACGGGGATAAGTAGAGCTGTCCACACCTCAGAATTTTTAATTGTAAGTTTTCCTTAATGTGTGGAGAAGAAGTTGGGTAAAATCTGAAAACATATATTTTTCAATGTGTTGTTTTGTGGATACTTATTCTGACAACTCTGGGCGGCTTTTTGGGAGCAAAAATCTTATCCCGCTGTTAAGAACTTGTTAGTGGTTGTGAGTAGCCACTTTGAAAATAATCTTCAAAGTACCAACTTACCCCCGGATAGTGTTATCCCGGACTTATGCCGGGCTCTGCCCACCGGGTTATGCGTCCGCTTTTGCAAAGGGTTTTCCACATGCCTCAGCCATTGATCTTGGCCTCTGGTTCGACGATTCGTCGGCAACTTCTCGAAAACGCTGGCGTGTCCGTTGAGGTTATTAAGGCAGCAATAGATGAGCAAATGACTACGGCTGCCCTTCTCAGCGAAGAGGCAAAGCCTAGGGACATTGCCGACACTTTAGCCGAGATGAAGGCGCGACGCGTGGCAGACAAAGGTGTTTCAGGTATGGTTTTGGGCTGTGATCAAGTGTTGGAAGTGGATCGCAAGCTCCTCTCCAAACCGAAAACCCCAGAAGATGCTCTCTCTCAGCTGAAAGATATGTGTGGAAAAACGCATAAACTGCTGTCAGCGGCTGTCTTGATTGAAGATGGACAACCCGTTTGGCGCTTTGTTGGAGAGGTCAAGCTGACCATGGCAGAACGGTCTGATGCCTATCTAGCGGACTATGTGGATCGCAACTGGGACAGTATTCGCGAAGCTGTGGGTGCCTATAAGCTCGAAGAGGAAGGGGCACGGCTGTTTCATCGTGTGGATGGGGACTACTTTACTGTTCTAGGTTTGCCCTTACTGCCGCTATTGGGCTACCTGACCACACGGGGGATAATCGACGGATGACGGATAAAGTGAAACTTGCAGGTGTCATTGGCCAACCCATTGCGCATAGCCGGTCCCCGCAGTTGCACGGCCATTGGCTGAAAAAATATGGTATATCAGGTCACTATATTCCGATGGACGTTGCCCAATCCGACCTAAAAACGGTCTTGGAAACACTTCCTAAGATGGGGTTTCAGGGGGTTAATGTCACCCTGCCCCATAAGGAAGCAGTCCTAGAGCTGGCAGATAGCGTGACAGACCGTGCCGCTTTGATAGGTGCCGCCAATACGTTAACATTTACTGCTGATGGGCGCATCCAAGCAGACAATACCGACGGCGTCGGTTTTTTGGCAAATATTCGCGATTATGTTCCAGAATGGTCGGCTAAATCTGGCCCGTGTGTTGTGTTCGGTGCAGGTGGCGCGTCACGAGCGATAATCGCCGCGCTCAGTCAGGCAGGCGCACCAGTAATACGCGTAACCAATCGAACACGTGCGCGATCGGACGCTCTCAAGGACCACTTTGGGGCCAAGATTGAGGTCATTGATTGGGTTCAAGCGGGCAACGTTTTGGGCGATGCGTCTCTGTTGGTAAACACGACATCATTAGGCATGCAGGGGAAATCAGCGCTGCGCGTGCCATTGGACGGTCTACGCCCTGAAACAGTGGTCACTGACATCGTCTATACTCCACTTGAAACGGAACTGCTTCGCACCGCTAAGGCGATAGGCTGCCGCACAGTCGATGGCCTAGGGATGTTGCTGCACCAAGCAGCACCGGGTTTTGAACGTTGGTTCGGCACCGCGCCTGAGGTGGATATGGAACTACGCAAGGCTGTGTTGGCCTCATGATCGTACTGGGACTGACAGGCGGTATCGGTATGGGCAAAAGCACGACAGCAAATATATTTCGCGCGCGTGGCGTACCCATTTGGGATGCAGATAGCACCGTCCATAAGCTTTATAACAAAGGTGCGGCTGTCGCCCCTATTGGTGCAATCTTTCCACAAGCAATCAGTGAAGGCCGTGTTGATCGTGATGCTTTGCGGCAAATTGCGATGAACCCAGACGATCTCAAGCGGATTGAAGCCATTGTTCACCCACTGGTAGCCGCGGATCGCGCGACGTTCCTTAGTGACAGTACAGCGCCTGTTGTTCTGCTCGACATTCCACTGTTGTTTGAAGTTGGCCTAGATACAGAGGTCGACAAAATCATCGTCGTATCCGCCCCAGCCAGCGTCCAAAAACAGCGCGTGATGGATCGTGGCACAATGACAGAGGCTCAGTTTGAGGCTATCCGTTCAAAACAAATACCTGATGCCGAAAAACGGGCGCGTGCGGATTATGTAATTGAAACCATGACCCTTGATGCGGCCGAGGAACAAGTGGATCTAATTTTGGCAGAGGTGACCCATGCGTGAGATCGTTCTTGATACAGAAACAACGGGGTTTTCGCCCGAAGAAGGCGACCGGATCGTTGAAATTGGCGCCGTAGAGCTGATGAATCAACTTCCGACGGGTCGGACTTACCACCAATATATCAACCCGATGCGTGACATGCCAAAGGGCGCATTCGAAGTGCACGGTCTTAGCGAAGAATTTTTGCGCGACTTCCCAGTGTTTGAGGCGATTGCCGATGCATTTCTCGACTTCGTGGGCGACGCAAAGATGGTCATCCACAATGCTGCCTTCGATATGAAGTTCCTGAATGCTGAACTCGGTTGGTGCAAACGACGCATTTTGCCTATGGATCAAGCTATTGATACGTTGATGATTGCGCGCACCAAATTCCCCGGGTCACCTGCGTCGCTGGATGCGCTTTGCCGCCGGTTTGGGGTCGACAACTCAGCGCGCGAAAAACACGGCGCTTTGTTGGATAGTGAAATTCTAGCGGAAGTATATCTAGAGCTTACGGGCGGTGTGCAGCCTGACTTCGGGCTTTCAACGACAAGCGGGACCAGCACACAGGCGGCCCGTACCGCTGGCAAACGTCCGCGCCCGTTGGCGTCTAGGATCACCGAAGAAGAACGCGCCGCCCATGATGCCTTTGTAGGCAAGATGGGCGACGCTGCATTGTGGTCTAAGCTGGCGTAATCGCTGCTTAGGAAACCGTTGCCTGTGCAGCCTCAGCTTGGGCACGGCGTGTGATTTCGCTGCGATAAAGGCTGACGAAATCAATGGTTTCGAGGTTCAGCGGCGGATAGCCACCGTCACGTGTGATGTCCGACACAATGCGGCGCACAAACGGGAACAGCATCCGAGGGCATTCAATCAACAAGAAGGGGTGCAGCTGGTTATCTGGCACGTTTTCGATGTGAAAAATGCCATTGTAATCCAGCTCAAGAACGAAAATCTTGGCGTCGTCAGCTTTGGACTTTGCTTCGATGTTCAGCTTGATCGTCACATCGTATTGGTTTTCAACCGGGCGCTTTTTGGCGTCTAGGCCGACCTGTACGTTGATGTCGGGCTCTGCATTGCCTTGCATGCCCTTTTGGGCTGCGATGTTTTCAAACGACAGATCACGGATGAACTGTGCAAGGACTTTCATTTGCGGCGCTGCCTGCTGTTCGGGCGCTGCTGCGGGGGTTTCGTCGGCCATTGATCGCTCCAAGATAAGGTTGATACCCAGATATCAGAGGACCATTGGACCCTCAAGCTAGTCGGGCTTGGTCCAACCAGATGGCTTATCACGGGGTTCTGCATCCACCGTTAGATCAATGATATCATCCTCGGCACGGGGTGCGGACTGCGCCCCATATTGAAAGCTTTGAACGCGGATTTTACTACGAACATACCGCAGGATTACGGTGCGTATGCCCGGCACCAAAAGAGCAAATCCCACCGCATCTGTGAAAAAGCCAGGCGTTAGCAACAAAAGCCCAGAGGCCAGAACCATCGCCCCATGCGCCAGAGTTTCAGTCGGATCGCGCATCTCCTGAAAGCTGTTTTGGAGCTTTGCCAGCTGCGCAAGCCCCTGAGAGCGCACAAGAACAGTGCCCACGGCCGCCGTCAGGATCACAATTCCGAGAGTTGGCCACATGCCCACCCACCCGCCAACCTGTAGGAAAAGCGCTATTTCTAGAACCGGCACGCCGACAAAAAGCAAAAATAGCCACATTGGGGCACCTCCTTGGCTGGGGTTTGTGGACTTGACCCCTTGCCGGCCTTACATAGGGATGAGTAACGAAAAATGAAACGCCTTAGGCCCGAGGATACAAATGGATAACCCCGTGATTGGTTTACTTATACTTGGCGGGATCGCTTTGTTCCTGATTCTCAGGTTGAAAAGTGTACTTGGCACGCGCGACGGGTTTGAAGCGCCTCCCGCAAATACGCCCGCACCTCAGGGCCGTTCTGTGCGCCGCGACTTCGAGGTCATTGATGGCGGTCCAGATCGTGACATTATCGACCATGTGGATGATGGATCCGAGTCCGCTCGCGCCCTTGCGGGAATGAAGCTGGCAGAACCTGGTTTTTCCGTGACAGAGTTTATCGGTGGCGCACGTGGCGCTTACGAAATGATCCTTATGGCGTTTGAACGTGGTGACGTCGCTGAAATTGAAAATTTCCTAGCCGAAGACGTGTATGAGACGTTCGTCTCCGTAATTGCGGATCGTGAAGACAAAGGCCTACGGATCGAAGCTGATTTTGTCGGCGTGCGTGAGGTCGGTCTAGAATCTGCAACCTTTGACCGCGACACGAATGAGGCAGAGGTAACGCTCCGCTTTGTGGGTGAGTTGACCAGCGTTGTCCGTAACGAAGCCGGTGAGATTGTTGAGGGCAACCCCAACGAAATCAAGAAGCAGCGCGACGTGTGGACATTTGCTCGCACTATGGGCGAGGATGACCCGAATTGGCGTCTCGTCGCGACGGGTGGATGACAGACGTATCCCTAAAAGACACCGAAAAGGCCGGGTCTGACACCCGGCCTTTGTCGTTTGACGCCCTGCGCGACTGGTCCAATGACGACCATGCAGCGGCGTGGGCGTGTTTTGAGAACACGCGTGATCTTTGTTACCCGTTTTTGAGAAAAGCCAATGACATCTCGGCGCGCGAGTTCTTTGAGACGCATTTCACATTGCACCGTTTGGGCGCCGGCAATGGGCATCTAACCGGTTACTATGAGCCTGAAATCCCCGCCTCTCTTATCCGTACGGATGAATATCCATGCCCGATCTATGCTTGCCCTCCGGATGCTGCCGCGCAGGCGTTGACCCGTGCGGCTATCGTCCAAGACGGAGCATTGGATGGGCTAGGGCTTGAGATTGCATGGCTGCGCGATCCCGTAGATGCTTTTTTTCTGCAAGTGCAGGGATCAGGGCGATTGATGTTTGCGGATGATCAAAGCATCCGTGTGGGTTTTGCAGCGAAAAACGGGCATCCTTACGTGAGTATTGGCGCCGAACTGGTTCGCAAAGGGGTCTTTTCCGCAGGCGAGGTATCGGCGGATAAGGTTAAGGAGTGGCTCCGTTCAAACGGAACCGATCTGTTGCTGCTGAACCCTTCTTTTGTGTTCTTAAAGGTGCTCGATCTGCCACAAGACAGCGGTCCACTTGGCACGATGGATCGTCCAGTGACGGCAGATCGCACATTGGCAGTAGACCCCGCACACATTCCGCTTGGCACCCCAGTCTGGATCGAGTTCGAAGGCCAAGGCCGCCTGTGCGTGGCCCAAGATATTGGCAGCGCGATTAAAGGCCCTAACCGAGGTGACCTGTACTGCGGAACCGGTGCGGATGCTGGTCTGCGTGCAGGATCGTTGAATACAGAGGTCACGATGACACTTCTTTTGCCACGAGAGGCATCAACATGAGCCGTCGTCGCAAGGAGCTCAGTTCAGATGATGCCGCGCTCTGGCAGGAGGTCGTTAAAACGGCTGATCCGCTGCACCCCACCAAGCGGGCAAGCGCGCTACCTGAACAACCCAAACCGAAGCCAAGCCCAAAGCCGGATCATACGATTTCACACTTCCAACTGGGCCAGCAGGCGCGGGCCAAGCTGCCTTCGCATGATATTGCCCCTGCCCTGCGGGAGCGGATGAATAGTGCACCGCTGCGCATGGACAAAAAAACGTTCACAAAAATGCGACGGGGCAAGGTTCGGCCAGAGGGCAAGCTGGATCTGCACGGAATGACGTTGGCGGCGGCGCATCCTACGCTGATGCGCTTCGTGATGGATGGCCATGCTGATGGTAAACGGCTTTTGCTGGTTGTAACCGGCAAGGGCAAAAGCACCCGTGACGATGGCCCAATCCCGATCCGACGGGGGGTTTTGCGACACCAAGTGCCCCAGTGGCTGGCCATGCCTCCGATGGGTGCGGTGGTGTCACAGGTGACCCAAGCGCATATCAGCCATGGCGGCGAGGGCGCTTATTATGTCTATCTACGCCGTGCGCGCTGACCGCAGGCCAATCCAAGCCAATAGCCCTGCGCCCATAAAATAGACACTAAATAACGGAAATTGCGCGTTAAACGACAAGCCTGTGTCAATGAATGCGCCGGTGATCCATGGCCCGGCAGCTGATCCTGCAACCATAACCGCGGTTGCTAGCGCCTTAATTGAGCCGACGAATTGAGTACCATAATGCTCGGCCCAGAATGCGCCGGGGACTGCCGCGCTCATGCCTTGGGTTGCGCCGATAATCACAAATGCAGCGGCGCCCACCGACAACGACGTCGCTGACGCCAGCAACATGAACCCCAAAGCGGCCGGTATCAGATAGGTTGCAACAAGCGGCCGTGTGCCAAAACGGTCAATCGCCGCGCCTGCGCACAGCATCGCGACCACAGACGCCACCGTAAATACGGGAAATAAAAGCGTGAGGTCAGCGTGCGTCCAGCCCTTATCCTCGGCCAAGTGGACTTGGTGAAAAAATAGCGCTGTTCCCCATGCAGATAACCCAAAGATTGATGGGCAAAAGGCCCAGAACAGCGGGTGTTGTACTGCCTCGGCGCGGGTCCAATGGCGCGCACCCATCCCTGTGGCACCTTTTTCCTCTGCATGGGATTGTGGCGTGCGTTCCTTTTGCAAAAGCCAAACCAACAGTGGAATAGCGAGAAAGGCGAACCCCGCGGCAATGGCCCATGAAACGCGCCAACCTACTGCATCCTTGATCATGACAAACAGCATCGGCAGGAACGCTTGCGCCACGGCAAAGCCGAGTGCCGCAATGGCCAATGCCCGTCCGCGCGAGGCAACGAACCAGCGTGTCATCGCAACGGCGGGGATATGGCTTAACATGCCCTGACCCGTTACCCGTAAAGCGAGGATCAAGAACACCAAAGTGCCTGCAAATGGGTTAACCGCCATCGCAATGCATGACAGCGCCAGCAAGATCAGTGTTATCGCAGACAGCGTTCGCACCCGGAATCTGTCCGTCAGACCACCAGCCCACACCATAATTAGGGCCGATACCCCTGTACCGATCCCATAGATCAGACCCCATTCCCCATGGCTCAACCCGAAATCACGGCGAATTTCACCCGCAAAGATCGCGATAAAGAAAGTCTGACCATAGCTGGATGAAAACGCCAACAGCGCCCCAGCCGCCAGCCAGCGGATGTTAGAGAGGAAAAACCCGATCATGGCCAAGCGTTACGGCCGAAGGATGCATCGCGCTAGTGTTTTACAGCACGTAGCGGCTTAGATCGGTCGATTTCGCCAAAGCGCCCAAGTGTTTGTCAACAAATGCGGCATCAACCGTAACCGTATCGCCGGTCCGATCCGGCGCGGAAAAGCTGAGGTCCTCGAACACGCGTTCCAGCACTGTGTACAGTCGCCGTGCACCGATGTTTTCGACGCTTTCGTTTACTTCAGCAGCAATGCGGGCCAAGGCGCCGATACCCTCAGGTGTGAAATCGACGGTGACTTCTTCGGTTGCCATTAACGCCGTGTATTGCCGCGTTAGCGCGTTGTCGGTTTCCGTCAGAATACGCACGAAATCTTCTTCGGTCAGGCCGCGCAGTTCCACACGGATCGGCAGGCGACCCTGAAGTTCGGGCAAAAGGTCTGATGGCTTCGCGATATGAAACGCACCAGACGCGATAAATAGAACGTGGTCGGTTTTGACGGGTCCGTGTTTGGTCGAAACGGTTGTGCCCTCAATCAGGGGCAACAAATCGCGCTGCACGCCTTCGCGGGATACATCGCCACCGCGCGCATCGGAGCGGGTGCAAACCTTGTCGATTTCGTCGATGAACACGATGCCTGATTGTTCAACCGCGCGGATCGCTTCGCGATTGACGGCCTCAGCATCGAGCAATTTGTCAGCCTCTTCATCGATCAGAAGGTCATAACTGGCCGCAACAGTCAGGCGTTTCGTAACCGTACGCTGGAATGCTTTGCCAAACATCGCCCCAAGATCCATTCCGCCGGGCATCTGACCAGGCTGGCCAGGGATCTCAAAGGGCATCGGGTTCGAGGTATCCTGCACCTCAAGCTCAATGATCTTGTCGTCCAGGTCACCAGAGCGCAGTTTTTTGCGGAACATTTCACGGGTGCCACCACGGGCGCCGTCACCGGCCAGTACGTCAATCACCCGCTCCTCAGCTGCGGAATGGGCATTGGCCTTAACTTCATCGCGCATATGTTCGCGGGTCATGAGAATGGCGCTGTCCACTAGATCACGAATGATCTGCTCTACGTCGCGACCAACATAGCCAACTTCGGTGAACTTTGTGGCCTCAACCTTTAGAAACGGTGCGCGCGCCAGCTTAGCAAGACGACGAGAGATTTCGGTTTTGCCAACGCCGGTGGGGCCAATCATCAGGATGTTCTTGGGATACACTTCATCGCGCAGGTCATCGCCCAATTGCTTTCTGCGCCAACGATTGCGGAGCGCCACGGCAACGGCCCGCTTGGCATCCTTTTGGCCGATGATGAAACGGTCAAGCTCGGATACGATTTCACGCGGGGTCAGGTTGGTCATTGTGGTCTCCTTCTTGGTCCTAACTAAGCGCCCGGTCGAAAATCGCAACCAATCGGTCTAGGGCTGCCCAAGGATGATACGTGTTGTTTGGCG
>NZ_CEZFMW010000065.1:0-19468 GCF_982993085.1 Thalassobacter sp.
TTCTGGTCGCGGCTCTTTCCGCGTTTTATGCGGGCTTCCACATGGCCGCGCTGAACGGCGTGTCGATCGCAGCTTGGACCGGGATCACGATCCCGCTGCTGCCGTCCTTTCCCCTAGAGACATGGAATTTCCGCATTGTGCACATTGCAGGCGCGTTGATCCTTGGCTTTATCCTTTTTTCCGGCCGCTCTTTCCCCGATGACGACGCTGAGGCGTCGGGTCACTCGGTGCTGGACTACGCGGCTTATGCCCTGATGTTGCCCGCGTTTTATGCGCTGTGGACAGCGTTGGGCTTTGCCTCTGACATTGCGGGTGGTGTCGCTTGGAACGGGATTGATCCGGGCATCAAGTCCCGTGAGATCTGGCACTTTGGGGTGCCTTTGCTGGCCGCGACGGCGGGTGGCATTGTGATCGGCTGGGTCCGGACCCGGGCGCGTGGCCAGATCGTGCCCGCCGACCTGTTGCTGGGCCTGTGTGGTATCGCAGCGGCGACCTATTTCATCACGATCTACGGCACGTTGATGCGCAACTCGACCGGCACGCCCTTTGCGCCCATCGGGATTTCGCTGGCGGCGGTTGCGGGCGTGGCCCTGATCATGGAGCTGACGCGCCGGGTTGCGGGCCTTGCGCTAATCATCATTTCGGGCGTGTTTTTGGTGTATGTGTTCACCGGGGAAATGCTGCCGGGGTTCTTGAACGCGCCGGATATCGCGTGGACGCGGTTCTTTAGCCAAGTTTATACCGACGCCGGGATCCTAGGACCAACCACGGCTGTGTCCTCGACCTATATCATCCTGTTTATCATTTTTGCGGCGTTCCTACAGGCGTCCAAAGTGGGTGATTACTTTGTGAACTTTGCCTTTGCCGCCGCAGGGCGTGCACGGGGTGGTCCGGCCAAAGTGGCGATTTTTGCGTCGGGCCTGATGGGTATGATCAACGGGACATCGGCGGGCAACGTGGTGGCGACAGGTTCGCTGACGATCCCACTGATGAAAAAGGTTGGCTACCACAAGAAAACCGCCGGCGCGGTTGAAGCCGCGGCCTCTACTGGGGGGCAGATCATGCCGCCGATCATGGGGGCAGGCGCCTTCATCATGGCCGAGATCACAGGCATCCCATACACCGACATCGCCATTGCGGCGATTATCCCGGCGATCCTCTATTTCGCATCGATCTACTTTATGGTCGATTTCGAAGCAGCCAAACTGGGTATGCGCGGCATGCGCGAAGATGAGCTGCCCAAGTTCCGCGCGATGGTGCGCCGTGTGTTCCTGTTTTTGCCGATCATCATTTTGATTGTCGCGCTGTTTATGGGGTATTCGGTGATCCGGGCGGGGACTTTGGCCACGGTTGCGGCCGTTGTCGTCAGCTGGGCCACGCCTGAGCATTTCTCGCTCAAGCAGGCCGGGTTCACGTTGCAGCGTTTGTTGGTTCTGGCGATTGCGGTTCTGACGGTGATCCTCACGGTGGCCTATGTGACCATCACGCCGGCTGAGCCCGGTGCGCCATCGCCCGCGTTGATCACCAACCTGTCGCTGATTATCTCGGCGCTTGTGGCGGTCACGTTTGTCTATGTCACTTACATCGAGATGGCGGGCAAAACAGAACGACAGGGCCTTGGCCTGAGCGGTATGCTCAAGGGGCTGGAACTGGCTGGTGTGATGTCGATCCAGATCATCGCGGTCTGTGCCTGTGCGGGTATCATCGTGGGGGTGATTTCGCTAACGGGTGTGGGGGCGCGGTTCTCTAGCGTGCTGCTGAACCTTGCAGGTGTGTCGCAACTGCTGGCATTGTTCTTTGCGATGTGTATCGCGATCTTGCTGGGCATGGGGATGCCAACAACGGCGGCCTATGCGGTTGCGGCAAGTGTTGTGGCACCGGGTCTGGTGCAACTGGGTATCCCGCAGCTGACGGCGCACTTCTTTGTGTTCTATTTTGCGGTTGTCTCGGCCATTACGCCGCCTGTGGCGCTGGCCAGTTATGCGGCGGCGGGCATATCGGGGGCCAACCCGATGGAGACCTCGGTGGCGTCGTTCAAGATTGGTATCGCCGCGTTCATCGTGCCGTTCATGTTCTTCTACAACTCGGCCATCTTGATGGATGGCACATGGTTCGAAGTGGGCCTTGCGGGTGTCACGGCGGTGTTTGGGGTGTTCCTGCTGAGCTCTGGTGTGCAGGGCTGGTTCGCGGGGGCCCGTGTGGCGTGGTTTATCCGCGCGGCTCTGATCCTTGCGGCGTTGTTCATGATTGAAGGCAGCTGGGTTACGGATGTCATCGGTGTGGTTCTGACGGGGGCGATCTTTGCGGTGCAAAAGGTTTTTAACCCACCCTCAGACGCACAAATCACGGTGCACGGCGCAGACTAAGCGGTAAGCAAAAGTCCTTACGAAACAGTGGAAAAACCCCGGCCTTGCGTCGGGTTTTTTTCGTTTGTCTATGGCTTGCTTGGCCCGCGCGCTTGGATTAGCGTTGCATAGGTATGCAATTGCGATTTGCAAAACGGAGCCAAGCCCATGACGATCACTTACCTTAAACGCGGTATTTCGGATGATGTTCGCGCCGATGATGACGCCAAAACCGCCGAAATCGTGGCCGCCACACTGCGTGATATTGAGGCGTGCGGCGACACGGCTGTGCGCGAGTTGGCCAACAAATTCGACGGCTTTGATCGCGAAAGCTATCGGCTGAGCGAGGCTGAGATTGAGGCGATCATCGCCCAAGTCTCACCAGAGGATATGGCGGACATCAAGTTTGCGCAGGATCAGGTGCGTGCCTTTGCCCAAGTGCAACGCGACAGCATGTTGGATGTTGAGGTCGAAACGATGCCCGGCGTGATCTTGGGTCACAAGAACATCCCAGTGCAATCCGTGGGCTGTTATGTTCCGGGCGGCAAGTTCCCGATGGTTGCTTCGGCGCATATGTCGGTGGCAACGGCCAGCGTGGCGGGCGTGCCCCGGATCATCGCCTGCACACCGCCCTTTAATGGCGTGCCGAACCCCGCTGTGATTGCGGCGATGCATATGGGCGGCGCGCATGAGATCTATGTTTTGGGCGGTATTCAGGCCGTGGGTGCAATGGCAATCGGGACAGAGACAATCGACCCCGTGCACCTGTTGGTCGGCCCCGGCAACGCCTTTGTCGCCGAGGCCAAGCGTCAATTGTTTGGACGCGTTGGCATTGATCTGTTTGCAGGTCCGACCGAAACAATGGTGATTGCCGATGACACGGTCGACGCGGAAATGTGCGCGACGGATTTGTTGGGGCAGGCCGAGCATGGCTATAATTCTCCGGCCGTTTTGGTCACGAATTCGCGCAAGCTGGCAGAGGACACCCTGCGGGAGATTGACCGGCTGCTAGAAATCTTGCCCACGGCGGATACGGCTTCGATCAGTTGGTGCGACTATGGTGAGGTGATCGTGTGCGACACCTATGATGAGATGCTGGCTGTGGCGGATGATATCGCGTCGGAGCATGTTCAGGTGATGACGGACCGTGACGATTGGTTCCTTGAGCATATGACCTGTTACGGGGCGCTGTTCTTGGGTCCGCGTACCAACGTGGCCAATGGCGACAAGGTTATCGGCACGAACCACACGCTACCCACCAAGAAAGCGGGTCGGTATACGGGCGGACTTTGGGTGGGTAAGTTCCTCAAGACACACAGCTATCAAAAGGTCACGACCGATGAGGCTGCGGCGCAGATCGGGGCCTATGGCTCACGACTGTGTATGCTTGAAGGGTTCGCGGGTCACGCAGAGCAATGCAACCTGCGTGTGCGGCGCTATGGCGGGGTAAATGTGCCCTACGCAGAGGCCGCGCGCTTGCCGACCGAAAAAGCCTAACGAAAGGCTGCCAATCTGAACGCCAGGATCGCCCTCGGGCGGTCCTGTTGTGTTTTGTGGCGGAAACCTAGGTAGGGAAAACCATACCCCCAAAAGTTAATGCTGCCTGCTAGCGTGCTCTCCGTTGTTGGTCAATGAGTCTGGAGGGTCGAATGCGGGGTTGGACAGTCGCCGTTGTGTTGTGTGTTTTGGGGGCAGGTTGCGCAGAGCACAGCCTATTGAAGGAAGAGGCTGCGGTGCTGCGCAGCAGTCCGGTCACCTCAACAAGTTATCTGAAAACTCTGGCGTCCCACAGTGACGCGCTTTCGGTGGCCTACAGGCAGGCGGCTCGTGCCGCGACCGAGGGGCAAAATGTGGCCGCCGTTCTCACGTATCTGGCAGCAGGCAGTTTTGTCGTTGGAGCGGTGGGCAGCGCGTCTGATATGGCGCTAGCGAACCGTGGCCTGCTTGGGGTTGCCAGCACCTCTGTGGCGACGCGTACGGTGTCGCAGGATACTATCAAGGGTATCTATATCGCTGCGAAGCGTATGAATTGCGTGGCGACGACTGCAAACATGGGGCGCTATTTGATGGCGCGTTCGACAGGTCCGACCAAGGGCATGGCCCGCGCCGCGACCTACGGTGCGATTGAGGAAATCCGGATCATCACGCGCGAGGCGTTGGTACGCGACGTGGCTGACTTTGCCACCATTCGCGACGATCTGCTGGCGGGTGTCGGTGGCAATGAAGATGCGCTAAAAGCTGCTGGCCGCGAGGGAAATGATGAAGCGCGCACCGAGATCGATTTTGTCCGCCTCAACCAATATTTGGCTTTGTTGGAAAATTGTTTGCTGGACGCGGCCAAGGTGACATCGGTGTCGCCGCTCCCTAAGGAGGCTCCATAACCCGTGGTCCTGCTATAGGCTGGCGTCCTTTTCGGCTTGGGTCAGCATTGGGCTGACGCGCGGGGCTGTGCCCGTTTCCGGCCGCGAGCGTGTGCGGAGTACCGGTGTCGTGGCGGACCCGCCGCCGCGCGCCTCACGCAGGACAATGTAGAGACCGCTGGCGATGATGATGGCAACGCCAAGGATGGTTGCGCCGTTGATCGCTTCATCGAAGAACAGCCAGCCATAGACCGCGGCCCAGATGATCTGGGAGTATTGCATAGGCGCCACGAGGGCGGCATCGGCCCGGCGGTATGCGCCGATTAAGCAGAGCGTCGCCACAAACCCAAACACAGCAACCACCACGACCAAGCCGAAATCTTGCAGCGGCATAGGTTTGTAAAAGAACGGCAAAATCGCGCCCATCACGACCACATTGGCCACCATCGGATAGAGCATCAAAACGGCAGAGCGTTCTTCGCGCCCGATTTTACGCACAATGACAGAAGCCAAGGCGCCCGCACCCGCCGCCGTCAGCCCCGCGACGTGCCCAAGGGTGAAGTCCGTCGCCCCCGGTTGCAGCACCACCATAACGCCCACAAGGCCGACGATCACGGCCATGCCCCGCCGCCAGCCCACGGTTTCGCCAAGGATGGGAACGGCCAAAAGGGTGATGATCAGCGGTGTCGCAAACAGCAGCGCGTAGGTCTGCGCCAGCGGCAGGACCGAGAACGCGTAAAAGGCTGAGATCCCGGTGATAACCGCCGCTGCTGTGCGCAGCCCGCTCCACCATGGGCGATTGGGCCGTAGGTTCGCCGTGGTCGCATCCCGCAGCAACATCACTGTCACAAGTGGAAAGCCTAACAGCACGCTAAAGAACACGATCTGAAAGGGCGCGTAGGCGCCACCAAGTGCTTTGACCGCGATATCGTGGGTGGCAAAGACGCCGAATGCGGCGAGGCCCAGCAAAAGCCCAGACAAGTTAGAAGAAGGTGTAGACGACATATCAGAGCTTTGGGTGTTTGGATTTGGGGTCCCGCTATTCCTGCGCCCGTGGTCGGTTTTCGGCAAGGCTTGATTTTCAATCGCGCTTTGGAGGCGCAGGTGGACCATAAAAAAATGCGCAAAGGCGGATGGGCCTTTGCGCATAATTTTTGGAGCGTTCGGCGCCGCCCGAGAGCGGCACGCGGTGCTTAGAGCGAGGCGTCGAGTTTTGCCAAGATCGCGTCTGTCATGCCGGATGTGGAGACAGCCGTTGTGTTTGCGTCACCCAACAGGTCGCCGGTGCGGACGCCATCGGCCAAGACGCCTTCGATCGCGGTCTCAAGGCGCGCAGCCTCGGTACCTTGGTCGAAGGAGTACCGCAGCGCCATTGCGAAGCTGAGGATACAGGCGATGGGGTTGGCTTTGCCTTGGCCCATGATGTCGGGCGCGGAGCCGTGGACGGGCTCATACAGCGCTTTGGGGCGACCATTTTCCATGGGTGCACCCAATGAGGCCGAGGGCAGCATACCGAGCGAACCGGTCAACATCGCGGCACAGTCGGACAGGATGTCGCCAAACAGGTTGTCGGTCAGGATGACGTCGAATTGTTTGGGCGCACGCACCAGCTGCATCGCGCCGTTGTCGGCGTACATGTGGCTCAACTCAACATCGGCGTAATCTTTGTGGACGGCCGTGACGACTTCGCGCCACAGGATGCCCGATTCCATCACGTTGGCTTTTTCCATCGAGCAGACCTTGCCGTTGCGGCGGCGGGCCAGCTCAAACGCGGAACGTGCGACACGGTCGATCTCAGCCTCGGTGTAGCGTTGGGTGTTGATGCCCACGCGCTGGCCGTCTTCTTCAAAGATGCCCCGCGGCTCACCAAAGTAGGAACCAGAGGTCAGTTCGCGCACGATCATGATGTCGAGCCCGGCAACGATGTCCTTTTTCAGCGAGGAGAAATCTGCGAGCGCATCAAAACACTGCGCGGGGCGCAGGTTGGCGAACAGGTCCATTTCCTTGCGCAGGCGCAGGAGGCCGCGCTCTGGCTTTACGGAGAAATCGAGATCGTCGTATTTGGGGCCGCCGACAGCGCCCAGAAGGACTGCGTCGACTTCTTGGGCGTGGGCCATTGTGTCGTCATGCAGGGGCGTGCCGTGCGCGTCATAGGCCGCACCGCCCACAAGGTCTTCGCTGACGTCGAATGCCAGCCCGCGTTTGTCCCCGAACCAGCCGATGACGCGCTGCACTTCGGCCATGACCTCGGCACCAATCCCGTCACCGGGCAAAATCAGGAGGGAAGGGTTGGACATGCGGGCGCTCCTTGCACTGCGTTATATATCGCAGCGGTGGGTAGCGGAGGTCTGCCCTGGGGTCAAGAATGGGCGGCATCTGTTAGCGCGTGACGGTCACCCACACCAAACGGTCAGCGCCTGCTTGCTCGACCGTGGCGGCAAAGGGGTCATCCGGGGCAGGCCATAGGACACCGCTGCCGATGATGGTCCAGTCGCGGCTTGGCAGGATGTAGTCAACGCGCAGGGGGCCGGGCGGTTTTTGCCACGCGGCGGTGTCCTGCGCGGGGGGACCAGTGTTTGGGATGTCGCTGTCAAAGACCGCGCCGCCGGGGCTGGTGGGCGCGGGGTCTTGGAGGCGGGGGTGTTGCAGGAGCGCGAGCAGGGCCGGGCGGTGGCCTTCGCCGTCCACGGGGTCAAGATTAAAGCGGCCCGCGATGATCGGCGCGGTAAAGGCGCCGTCGGACAAGGCATTGGCCCAAAACAAAAGTTGGTCACGGTTGCGTAGGCCATTACGATCCTCGGGGCCATCAAACACGGGCGGCGTTGCGGCCATGGCCAATAGGTCAAACGTGCCGCCTTGTGCCATGACCGGGACCCGCCAGTGCGCCGTTGAGGCCAGTGGCACCACGTCTGCCGCGGCGGCAGATAGGACCTCACGGGCGGCGGATCCGGGCACATCGGCCCACAGCACGCGCCCCATATCCTCGACCTCGCCTAACGGGAGCTTGGACAGGATTGCCAACCCATTTTCACCGCTAAACCAGCCATAACCGAGGGCGTCTTCGGGTTCATTCAGACGGCCATCACCGTCGATATCCACGCCAGATGCTTTGCCTGACATGGGCGAAATCGCAGCGATATGGTGGTATGTGTGGCCCGCCTCTGCCAAGCGGTCCTGCAATGCGCGCACGCCGTGCAGGCCGTAGTCGTGATCAACGCCGCTTAGGACAAGAATATCGGCGGTGGCCGATGCCAGAACGGCAATAGCGGCGGTGGATTGATCATCAGGGCGGTCCGTGAGGGTGCGCAGCATCAATCCCGGCCCTTTGCGGGTCAGGCCTGTGTCCATCCAAGCGATTTTGAGGGTATCGGCACCGGCCGCAGGTGCGGCCAGCAGTGCGTAGATCAGAAAGCGTGCAAGCCGTCGCCATGATCGATGCTGGCGTCCACGAGGCGTTTGCGCTTTGCGTCGATCATGTCGGACAAGCGGTGCATGGCGATGCCGCGCATAAACAAGGAGGCTGGCAAGAAGGCCCATAAAGTGACTGTCCAGACGAGTGTTAGGTCGTTGGAAAACATCGAAAGGTTGTGATTTGCGGCGATGAAAGCCGCAAGGGGTGGTGTGGTGTATGGGAGCACAAACCCTAAGATAATGTTAACGCGCGCGTCACGGTTCAACCGTTTGACCACGTCGGTACCGGCGGTTGGGTCAAAGGTGGGCAGGTTGATCCATACGTTGAAACTGCCCGTGGGAGACGGCCAGCTGCGCAACCGGATCAAGATTGCAAAGAGTGTGAGCGAGACCAAAGCCACCAAATAAGCCAGTCCGGCTGCGATCCGCACCATCTGTGCTTGCTCAGCCGTGGTGCCACGGGGCAGGGCGTCCATCACGATGCTCAGCGGACTATAGGGAAAGTCGACGCTGTGGCCCAGCAATAGGCCAATTGCGTTCACGAATTCGGCCAGCGGGGTGGGATCATACTGGCCGCGGCAGGCAACGGTGATCAAAAACAGCGTCGCGAAAAGCATCAAGAACCGCACGCGATTGTAGGGTGGTGCATCGCGGAATTCTACCAAGCCGGGGTAGGTCGCGGCGTATTCTACAAACACGAAAAACGCCGCAAAAATCGCGAGCAATGCTACGATTTGCGTGATCTCTTGCCCCAGTCCGGGCAACAGAAGTGACGGGGTCGCTACAAGAAGAGCCACCAAAATAGCACGCATGAACGCGCCTGTGAGCTGCGAAATCACTGCCTCATTACCTCAATTTGGACGGACGCGGTACGTGCCTTGTCCTTGTCCCAAGTTGAAACCCACCTTTGCGGCGGGCTGCCTTATTTATGCCATCACTTTGCCTAAATTAAGGCTGCCGCGCAAGCATCTGGACTCACAGCAGAATCTTTTTATTTCGTCATTTTTCTTGAGGGTGCGTTTTTAACGGGTTTACCAAAGACTTAGGCCCGCGCGGTGAGCACGGGCCTATATCTTGTGTCGAAAAGTGAGTCTTTTGAGTCACACTTCGCAGAGTGTTTTTAACGCGATGTTAAACCCACGGGCGGGCTTGTGATGCCTGTGTCTCAAAGGCGTCGATCGACGCGGCTTTTTCCATCGTCAAGCCGATGTCATCAAGGCCTTCGAGCAGGCAGTGCTTTTTGAAGCTATCGACTTCAAAGGCAAAGGCGGTGCCGTCGGTGATGGTCACGGTCTGCTCTTCGAGGTTAACCGTGATGCGCGCGTTTTCGCCTTTCTGGGCCTCTTCCATGATCACATCGACCTGCTCTTGGGGCAGCGCGATGGGCAGGATGCCATTTTTGAAGCAGTTGTTATAGAAGATGTCGGCAAAGCTTGGCGCGATAACGGCGCGGATGCCGAAATCGAGCAGCGCCCAAGGGGCGTGTTCGCGTGATGAGCCGCAGCCAAAGTTATCACCGGCGACGATGATCTCAGCGTTGCGATACGCGGGCTGGTTCAGCACGAAATCAGGGATTTCTTTGCCGTCATCGTCAAAGCGCATCTCATCAAAGAGGTTCACGCCAAGGCCGGACCGCTTGATTGTTTTCAGGAACTGCTTGGGAATGATCATATCGGTGTCGATGTTGATCAGGGGCAGGGGGGCGGCGACGCCCGTGAGCGTTTCAAACTTGTCCATGGGGTTCTCCTTTGGGGCACCTGTAGCGCCCTGCGCAAGCGGGCGCAAGATCAGGGCACGGCGAAGGTGAGTGCGGCCCAAAGTGAATGATACGCCACGCCGGGGGCCTCGGCGGGATCGCGCGGTTCTAAGGTGACGGCGTCCACAAGGTAGCGATATCCGGCGCGCACCGGCAGGACCGCGACCCCGTCCGCATTCGTGCGGTGCAAGGTGATCGTGACTGTGTCGTCTGGGGCTTTTTCAAACAGTTCAACTTGTGCGTTCTGACGCGGGCCGCCTTTGAGCATGACCAACACCGGCAGGCCGTTCGATAGGTCATCGGTGTAGGGGTTGGCGAGGGCGATAATCTCGGTCCGTAGGCCAAATATTTGGTCCCTACCGGCGCCGTCACCCACCCCGATCAGGGCCTTGGCGTAGCGGCTATAGCCCTCACGGAACCCCTCTTGGGGTAGGCCACGCGCTTCATGAGCGCTTCGGACATCACCGAAGTCTTTGTGATCAATGAACTTCTGAAACTTGTCCCAAGTTTTATACGCCAGCGTTTGTTCAGCGGCTTCGTGCGCAACGATCAACAGGCCCTCTGGGGCGCCCGAGAGTTGAAATGCCGGGTTGTCGCCCACGGTTGCGGCGACCTCGGCCTGCGCGCCACCTGCGACTTGTTCAAATCGAACCGAGCGGCGGGGCACATAGATAAACGTGGGCCCTTTGAATTCTTGGCCTACGTGGAACGCGGCAAGTGCGGTATCACCGGGCGCGATTTGATAGGCTAGTGGTTCGATCCAGAACTCATGTGCCTGTGCTGCGCTCGAAACCAAGACTTGTGTGGCACACATAAACGCGCAAACTGCGGGCAACAGCGATTTGAGGGGAAACATAATGGGCCGGGTCCTAACTTCGATATTAACCATGGTGACGCTTGTGATGGGGCTGTCAGCGGCTGCGAGCGCGCATGAGGTACGCCCCAGCGTCGCCGACATCACCGTGGCACAAGATGACGTGACCGTGCAATTGACGATCATGTTAGAGCCGGTTCTAGCGGGTATTGACCTTGGTGCAGTCGAGGACACGGATGAAAGCGCGCTGTCGGACCAGAACGATGCGTTGCGCGCATTGGACCCAGTCGCCCTGCGCGCCGAGTTTGACGCAGCATGGCCGACGATTGCCCAGAGCATCTTGATGCGTGCAGGCGATGCCCCCCTGACCCCTGATGTGACGGCCGTTACCATCCCAGAAACGGGCGATACCGACCTGCCGCGCGATACCGTTTTAACACTGGTGGCGCCATTGCCCGCGGGCGATGCGCCCGTGGTGTTCGGGCTCGCGGCGGAACTGGGCAGTGTTGCGGTGCGCCAACAAGCGGATGGCGCGTCCTACAGCGCGTTCTTGCAGGGGGGCGCGGTCAGTGACCCGTTGCCCCGTGGTGAAATCGCCGCTCAAAGCACCGCTGACGTTGTGACAAAATACGTAATCTCGGGGTTTGAGCACATCATTCCGTTGGGTATCGATCACATCTTGTTTGTGCTTGGCTTGTTCTTTTTCTCACTCGCGTGGCGGCCTTTGCTTTGGCAGGTTTCGGCCTTTACGCTGGCTCACACAATCACGTTGGCGATGGCCACTTTGGGTGTTGTAACTGTCTCACCTGCCATTGTTGAGCCGCTGATCGCCGCCTCGATCGCCTATGTCGCGATTGAAAACATCTTTCACAAACAAGACCGCACCATCGGGTGGAGCCGCATCGCGGTTGTGTTCGGATTTGGCCTGTTGCACGGATTAGGCTTTGCCTCGGTGCTGGGCGATTTTGGCTTGAACGACGGGCAGTTCATCGTGTCGCTGATCGCATTCAATGTGGGCGTTGAATTGGGCCAGATTGCGGTGATTGCCGTGGCCTTTTTGGCCGTTGGTATGTGGGCTGGGCGCAGGGCGTGGTACCGCCCATACGTCGTGGTGCCCATGTCTGCGGCGATTGCCGTTGTCGGGCTTTGGTGGGCGTTTGAGCGGACGTTCCTTGCCTAATCCAACTTAACCTGTTGTGGGGCGGGCGCACCCGTCCCGCCGGGCCCATCAACTGTGTGGTCAGAGCCGCACCAACAACGGAGCGGCGCATGGGACGTTTGTTTGGCCTGATCTTAAGCCTTTTGGGTGGGATTGCCCTTGGCCTCGGAGCCTTTTCGCTACTTACGATCCCAGAGGCGGGTTGGATTTCGGCGCAAGGGGCGCAGGCCGTTGGCACCGCTATTTTGCCCGGATTGGCGTTGTGGTTTGCGGCGTGGATCGCCTTTGTGCTGGATGCGGTTCAGCGTGACTTGAACGCGCTTCGCCAAGAGACTGCGGCTGTGGGGGCTACGCTTGCCCGTTTCGTCAAACAGGTGGAAGCCGCGCAGACACGTCCCAATCCGAACGCGACGCGTCGCTTCTAGCGCTTGCCTGTGCGGCGCACGTGCCTATGCTGGCGCCAACGCAGCACGCATGGGGACAACAGCATGGAAATCATCAGCGAAAATCGCTGCTTTGGGGGTGTTCAGGGGGTCTATGGCCATCGTTCCAAGGTGACGGGCACGGATATGACGTTTGGGCTGTTTTTGCCTGCTGAGGCGTCAGATGGTCCGGTGCCTGTGTTGTGGTACCTTTCTGGGCTGACCTGCACCCACGCCAATGCAATGGAAAAGGCCGGTGCGCAGGGCTGGGCCGCGGAACAGGGCATTGCCTTGATCTTTCCCGATACCTCGCCGCGCGGGGCCGATGTGGCCAATGATGCGGCGTATGATCTGGGGCAGGGCGCGGGCTTTTATGTCGATGCAACCGAGGCCCCGTGGGCCCCGCATTTCGCCATGGAAAGCTACATCGTGCAGGACCTGCCCAGCACAGTTTTCGATGCCTTTGCCCTGGACCCGAACGCCCAAGCGATTACTGGTCATTCCATGGGCGGGCACGGTGCGCTGACGCTTGCGATGAAACACCCCGGGCGTTTCCGCTCAGTATCGGCATTTGCGCCGATCTGTAACCCTGCGGCCAGTGATTGGGGCCAAAAGCAATTGGGTGCGTATCTGGGTGAAAACGCCGATTTTGAGGCCCATGACGCCAGCCACCTGATGCGCACTGATGGGCTGGATGTGCCGTTGTTGATCGACACGGGCACCGCTGACCAGTTCGGCGATTTGCTCAAGACTGAGGCGCTGGCCAGCGCTGTGGCCACACGCCGCGCCGAGGCCACGTTGCGCCTGCAAAAGGGCTATGACCACAGTTATTTCTTCGTCTCTTCCTTTATGGAAGACCACATGACCTTCCACTCCGAGGCCCTATACGCATGATCGACGCGGTTGTTTTTGATATCGGTAATGTTCTGATCGAATGGCAGCCAGAGCGCCATTTTGACCGCCACTACGGTGAGGCGCGCCGTCGCGATTTGTTTGCTTCCGTTGATCTGCACGCCATGAACGATCGTGTGGATGGGGGTGAGAATTTTCACGTCGTCCTCAAGGACACAGAGGCGCAATATCCAGAGTTTGCCGTGGAAATTCGTGATTGGCATGACAATTGGATCCAGCTTGCCGCGCCGGTGATCCCGCATTCTGTGCACCTGATGCGTGCGCTGCGCCGCAAGGGCGTGCCTGTTTTCTCGCTCACGAACTTTGGGATTGAGACGTTTGACTACGCGGTTACGTTCTACAGTTTCCTGAGCGAATTTGACCGCGACTACGTGTCGGGGCGTATGGGCGTGATCAAACCCGCGGCCCGCATCTATGAGATGCTGGAACAAGATTGCGGCGTCGCGCCTGAACGTTTGTTGTTCACTGATGACCGGGCCGACAACATTGAGGCCGCTGCATCGCGCGGGTGGCAGACGCATCAGTTTGAGGGGCCGCAAGGCTGGGCAGATCGCTTGATTGCCGAGGGGCTTTTAACACCCCAAGAGGCCACGCCTTAGGGCGACCTGATGGACGTTGTCTGGGCTCTTTTGACGATTGGGGCGCTGGGCGCTGCGGCGCGCGCGGTTGTTTGGAGTACGGAACGGCCCATGGATGGGGCTGCGCGCAACGTAGCGCCGGGGCAATTTGTTGGCCTGTCGGAGGGTGTGACCCACTACCAGTTTGAGGGGCCAGAGGATGGCCCGGTCATCCTGTGCATCCACGGGCTGACGACGCCATCGTTTGTGTTTGATGGGCTGGTGCCGGGGCTGGTCGCACAGGGCTACCGTGTGCTGCGCTATGATCTTTATGGACGGGGGTTTTCGGATCGGCCCAAGGGGGCCTATGACGTACGCCGGTTCACGGGGCAGGCGATTGAATTGCTGAACGCCCTTCAGATCAACTCACCGGTGACGGTCTTGGGGTATTCCATGGGCGGGGCGATCGCCGCGGCGCTGACGCAGGCGCATAGGGCGCGGGTCCAGCGGCTGATGCTGTTGGCGCCGGGCGGGTTGGGTCATGACTTAGGCCGGTTCTCAGAGCTGTGCGCTGCGGCGCCTGTGTTGGGCGACTGGGTGTTTGCGACCTTTGGTGGCTGGGTTTTTCGGCGTGACGCGCGCCGTGAACCGGACACTGTTGGCGCGGTGCGGGATCTAACTGCCCGTATTCAGGCCGAAACAAAGGGGCGCGGCTATATGCGTTCGGTCCTGTCGAGCCAACGCCATATGCTGTCGGTGGATCAGGCAGCGACGCACGCCGAGCTGGCGCAGTCGGGCCTGCCGGTGACGGCGATTTGGGGGGCAGCTGACACGGTCATCCCGCTGCGGGCGATGGACCGCCTTGCGCAGGCAAACCAATCCGCGCGCCAAGACGTGATCGAAGGGGCAGGCCATGACCTGCCCTCTGGTCACAGCTCTCAGGTGTTGCGGCTGCTGTTGTTGGACTAGGCCGCGGCGGTGCGGGCCGCAAGCGGGGCTTCCTTGATCGGCAGGTGCACCAGCGCAGATACCGCGCCCACTCCGACGCCGACCCACCAAACGATGGTGTAGGTGCCATAGGCATCATAAAGCGCGCCGCCCAGATAGACCCCCAAGAACCCGCCCAATTGGTGGCTAAAGAACACCAGCCCGTAAAGCGTGCCCATATAACGCATCCCGTAGATGTGGCCCACCAGACCAGAGGTCAGCGGCACAGTGGCCAGCCACAAGGCGCCCATCACAAGCGAGAAAACGATGACCGACAGTGGCGTGATCGGCAGCATGATGAATGCCGCAGCCGCGATGGTGCGGCCCGTGTAGATCGCCGCGAGCAGGTATTTGCGGCTATAGTGCTTGCCCAGATAGCCTGCGTAAATTGTGCCCGCGATGTTGGACAGCCCGATCATCGCAATGGCCATCGCCCCCAGCGCCGAGGTCGTGGTGATCCCAAAGGACCATAGCACGCTGTTTGGATCAATCGGGCCGCAGATTTCTGTGATCATTGCGGGAAAGTGGGCGGTGATGAAGGCCAATTGATATCCGCAGCTGAAAAAACCCACGAAAATCAGGATGAACGATTTGTCCTTAATGGCGCCGCGCAGGACTTCGCCCATGGATTGCTCTAGCTCGGCGCGAGTGGCGGGGGGCTGAACCGACCGCATCATCGGCAACGCGAACAGGGTCAAAAGGATGAGGCCCGCAAAGATCACGAACACCTCTTGCCACGCGAAACTGCCTAGCAGGTATTCTGCCAAGGGCGCGCCAATCACCTGACCGGCTGAGCCCGCAGCCGTCGCAATGCCCAACGCCATAGAGCGATGCTCATCACTGGCGGCGCGGCCCACAACCGCCAGGATCACACCAAACCCAGTGCCCGCAATGCCAAAGCCCACAAGGATTTCGAGCACTTGGTGCGCTTCGGGGGTGACGGCAAAGGACGACAGAACCAGACCTGCGGCATAGAACAACGCACCCAGAACGATGGCCTTTTTGTCACCAAACCGTTCGGCGATGGCGCCAAAGATGGGCTGTCCGATCCCCCAGGCCAAGTTTTGAATGGCAATCGCAAGGGAGAATTCGGCCCGCAACCAGCCAAATTCATTGGCAATCGGCAGCTGGAACACCCCAAAAGACGCGCGGATCGCGAACCCCATCATCAAAATAATCGAACCCGCAATCAGCACAGGAGAAATCAAAGAGGTACGGGTGGCTTGCATGACGGCTCCGGCGGGCTGAAGTTTGGCGCAACGTGGGGTGAATTTGTGTGGCGGTCAAACATGGATTTCTTGAACCGACGTAAATTATTTTTAAGTGGGCGTCTGCATCAATCAAGGTGCTTGCTGCGGCAAGGTGCGCGGGCCGGGGTATCTTTTGTTCCCGGCGCGCGCAGGCTACGTAAACCATATGTCTGATCCATTGACCGCCATATACGATGCCAAAGTTGCTGAAGGCAGCTTGCGACCGGACCCTGCACAACGGCTGGCCGTTGCAGCCCTAGAGGATTTGCGTCTGCGGATCGCCAAGCCCGAGAAAAAGGCGCTGTTTGGCATATTTGCCAAGAAAAAGCCAAGTGAGGGGCCCCTTGGCCTATACATGTGGGGCGGTGTTGGGCGCGGCAAATCCATGTTGATGGATTTGTTTTATCAGGCGCTGGATGTGCCCGCGCGGCGCGTCCATTTTCATGCCTTTATGCAAGAGGTCCATCGCGCCATGACCGCCGCCCGCAAGAACGGGGTTGAGGATGCGATTGTTCCTGTGGCCGAGGGCATCGCGACCCAAGCGCGGGTGCTGTGTTTCGATGAGATGCAGATCACGGATATTACCGATGCGATGATCGTGGGTCGCTTGTTTGAACAATTATTCGCGCGCGGCGTGTTCATTGTGACGACATCCAACCGGGTGCCGAATGACCTGTACAAAGACGGCTTGAACCGAAGCCTATTTGTGCCGTTCATCCGCCAGCTAGAAACCCGATTGATCGTTCATGAGCTTATCTCCTCTAAGGATTATCGGCAGAATAGGCTGGTGGGTTCGCCAGTGTATTTCGCGCCCTTGGGGGCAGATACGCGTGCGCAGGTGCAATCAATTTGGGATGATCTGACCGGCGGCCAATCCGAAGGGCTGACCCTGCATGTCACGGGCCGTGAGGTTGAGATCCCTGCGTTTTGGGGCGGTGTCGCCAAGGCCGATTTTATGGAACTGTGCGGCCGGCCTTTGGGAGCGGGCGACTACCTTGCCCTAGCAGAGGCAGTGCGGGTCTTGATCCTGACGAATGTGCCGCAGTTGGATAGCACGCGGTTCAACGAGGCCAAGCGGTTCGTCACGCTGATCGATGCGCTTTATGAGGCGGGGACCAAGCTGATTATCTCGGCTGCGGCCGAACCCGAGATGCTGTATGCCGAGGGTGCGGGAACATTTGAATTCGAACGCACCGCGAGCCGCCTGCGAGAGATGCAAGCCGCGGATTGGGGCCAGTAGTCCCGCCCGCTATCCGTTTTCGCGCAGGATATAGCCCGCCAGATAAAGCGAGCCGCAGATCAGGATGCGAGCGTCGGGCGTGTGGGCAATGATCTCACGGATTGCGCTGGCGGCGTCTGCGGCTGTGGTTGCTGTGAGCCCCGCACGGGTTGCGGCTTCGACGGTTTGGTCGGGTGTCAGGGTCGCGGCTTCGTCCGGGACGGCAATCGCATGCAGATGCTCAGCCTGTAGCGGCGTCATGTAGCCCGCGGCATCCTTGGTGTTGAGCATCCCACAGATAAGGTGCAGGGGCTTGGGCGGAAGCCGGGTAAGTGCCTCGGCCAATGCGTGGCCCGCTGCGGGGTTGTGCCCACCGTCCAGCCAAAGCTCTGCCGCACCCGCCAGTTCCACCAGCGGGCCAGTGCGCAGGCGTTGCATCCGGGCGGGCCAAGTGGCGTCGCGTACTGCCGCCTCCATCGCATCGTCGTCGAACGCTGTGGCCCCGCTGCGCGCCAGATGGCGCAGGCCCGCGATGACGATGCCAGCGTTTTGGACCTGATGCGCGCCGATCAATGCCGGAAGCGGCAAATCCAAAAGCCCGTGTTCGTCTTGGAAAATCAGCCGCCCGCGTTCTTCCCAAACGTGCCAATGCTGGCCATAGATCAGGCATGGCGCGCCCAAGGCTGCGGCGCGGGCCTCGATCACTTCGAGGGCGTCATCCTCTTGGGGGCCGACGATGCAAGGCACGCCACGCTTGATAATGCCCGCTTTTTCCGCGGCGATTTTGGCGAGCGTGTCACCGAGAAAGCCCTCGTGGTCCATTGACACAGGCGTGATGACCGTTAGCGCGGGGTTGTCGATGACATTGGTCGCGTCCAACCGCCCGCCAAGCCCGACCTCGAGCAATGTGTAATCTGCGGGGGTCCGGGCAAACGCCACGAGGGCGGCAACCGTTGTGATTTCAAAATACGTGATTGGGGTGCCGTTCTGGGCATCGTAGCACGCATCGAGGACTTGGGTCAGGGCGTCTTCGGTGATCAGTTCACCTGCCAGCCGGATACGTTCATGGAACCGCGCCAAGTGGGGTGAAGTATAGGCATGCGCGGTCATGCCCGCCCCCTCAATCCCGGCGCGGAACATGGCCTGGGTTGAGCCTTTGCCATTGGTGCCCGCGATATGGATCACGGGGGGCAGGGCGTTTTGCGGGTTGCCGACCTTTTCCAACAGATCCCAAACGCGGTCCAGTGTCAGGTCGATGATCTTGGGGTGGAGCGTCATCATACGCGCCAGCAATGCGTCAGAGGTCATTTCGGGCATGATGTGCAGGCCTTTGAGCGAGAGGGTATGGTAACGCGCGGCAGCGATCAGGCACCGCGCGGCCAAGGCCCGCGCCGATCGCTGCGCGTGGGTTAGCTTTTGGCGGCAGTGTCCGAGGGTGCGTCTGCCGCCAAGCTGGCCGCAGGCGTTTCATCGGGTTTGGGCAGATCGCCTTTGACCAATGCAGGTAGGCCCGTGAGCATACGGATAATCGTCGCCAATTCCTCCTTGAGGTGTTGGCGGTGCGTCACCCGGTCCAGCATCCCATGTTCCAGCAGATATTCGGCCCGCTGGAAGCCTTCGGGCAGGGTTTCGCGGATGGTTTGTTCGATTACGCGCGGCCCGGCAAAGCAGATCAGTGCGCCCGGTTCAGCGATTTGGACGTCGCCTAGCATCGCGTAGGATGCGGTCACACCACCGGTGGTCGGATGCGTCAAAACGACGATGTAGGGCAGGTTCGCTTCTTTGAGCATTTGGATGGCGACCGTGGTGCGCGGCATCTGCATAAGGCTCAAGATGCCTTCCTGCATCCGGGCGCCACCTGCAGCCGAAAACAGCACAAGCGGCTTGCGTGTGGCGACGGCGCGTTCAGCGGCCGCGATAATCGCGTTGCCGACGTACATGCCCATCGATCCGGCCATAAAGCCAAAGTCCTGAGCAGCAGCCACGATAGGGGTGCGAAAGATCTCACCCTCGGCAATCAGCATCGCTTCATTCTCAAGCGTGGCTTTTTGCGCGGCTTTCAATCGGTCAGGATATTTCTTTTGGTCGCGGAATTGCAGCGGGTCATGCGCGGGGGCGGGGACCTCAATCTCTGTGAAAATGCCACCATCAAACAGCGCGCTAAACCGGTCGCGCGGCGAGATATGCATGTGATTGTTGCAGTTCGAACAAACGTTCTGGCTATCGCTCAGCTCGCGGTGGAACAGCATCGTTCCGCATTCGTCACATTTGGTCCA
>NZ_CEZFMW010000066.1:0-19082 GCF_982993085.1 Thalassobacter sp.
GAATTGCGGGTCGGTTGTTCCGGGCATCGCAATCAGCAATTTACCCGCGAGATATTCAGCCTCTGTGTCATCCATTTCTTACACATTGTGTGTCTATTTTGGCTTTCATGCAAGGTCTGATAGCGGATTGTGATGACACAACCGTGACGGATCGTGTGGGTTTTGACCTTTGCGGTGGGGTTTTTCAGGCTTATGCCTTGGCTATGGTTCGTTTCGTTTTCCTCTGCTTTTTGTGCCTTGCTTCGCCCACATCGGCTCAGGTCTTGCTGACCAGCCTTGATGACGTCGTTCAGATTGAAGTGCGCGAAGGATGGCGCGATTCTGACGGACGCCATTTTGCAGGCCTAGAGGTGCGATTGGCGGACGGATGGAAAACGTATTGGCGCAGCCCGGGTGCCAGCGGAATTGCCCCGCGTGTGCAATGGAACGGCTCGGGCAATATATCCGGTGCAGTGATCCATTGGCCGACACCGACGCCTTTTCTTACAGCGGGTTATCCTTCGCTGGGCTACACAAAGGATTTTGTACTTCCTATCGAATTGGCACCGATTGATCCCGCCGCGCCCATCACGCTTGAGGCCCAGATTGAGATCGGAGTCTGTCTGGATATTTGCTTGCCCGCCAAGGTGACTGTCCGCGCAGAATTGCCGCCTATGGGTCAACCGGATGGGGGCATCGTGGCCGCGCTGCGCGACCGGCCAAGTGCGGGTCGCGGGCAAGTGCGATGCTCGATCCGGCCTTCGAATAATGGCGTCATGCTGAGCGCGGATATCCCTCAGGTGCGCGCACTTGGCGGGGTTGAGGCGGTGGCTGTTGAAATTTTACACGCGCATGACCGCATTTGGATCGCGGACACATCCCTATCCCGAGAGGGCCGCGTTTTGCGCACTCAGACCGAGTTTATGCGCCCAGACGATGTTCCGGTGAGCCTTGATCGTAGCGGTCTGCGGTTCACCGTGGTTGGCCCCAAAGGTGCGGTTGAATACTTTGGCTGCAAGGGCCGCTAGGCCACGCTGCGCCGCCAAAGGGTTACCCCACCGATGATGTAGCCCATGATGCAGATCATGAATGATCCGGCGCCGAACAGCCCAAGTGTTGCTGTTAGTGTGGGCGGGGTTGGCAACAGCGGCGCAAGCAGCCCCGGCAGGCTGCCGCTGATCAAAACAGCACCCAACGTCGCCGCGGCCCATGCGGCCAATATGATGCCGACGCCGACCGACATAAGCCCGAAGTCTCGCCCGCGCGAGGCCACCGGCAGGCGCAGGCTGCGCCGCAGGGATACCATTTGCCGCTGAACGTCGTGCCCAATGCTCAGCAGAGCGGGGACCAAAAGCAAAACCAGCACCATGCCAAAGCCCAGACCATAGCAAAGCGTGATTACCGTAGGCCTTAGAAATTGCGCCTGTGATGAGCTTTCATAGAGCAGAGGTGCAAGGCCAAGCACCGTCGTCATCGTGGTCAAAAACACAGGCCGCAGCCGATCACAGGTTGCGTCGATGATGGCCGGTACCAAGGCGCGGTCTTGTTCATACTCATCTACAGTGGTGATCAAGACGATGGAATCGTTGATGATAATACCCACCATGCCGATCAGCCCGACAACCGTGAACATCGACAGTGGGACATCCCATTGGGCGTGGCCATATATCGTTCCAATCAACCCAAACGGGATGATCGCCATGATCACAGCAGGCCGTGTCCAACTGGCAAAGATCCAACTGAGTACAAGATAAATACCGGTCAGGCAAAGGATTAGGCCCAGCAAAGCGTCGCCAAGAAAGTCGCTTTCTTGCTCGGCTAAGCCGCCAATTTGGGCCGCAACCTGCTGTTCAGCTTCAATCTGGGGTACAATGACATCACGCAGACGTTCCATGATCTCGGTGGCGCGCTGGGGGTCGTCTTCGGACAAATCGCCGGATACGGTTACGACCCGCAAACCATTTTTGCGCAAGATCGTGCGAAAACCTGACCGAACTTCGGTGCGGACGATATCTGCCAGCGGGACAAAGCCACCAGTGGGTGCGGGCATCAGCGTACGATCAAGAAAATCAGCGGTTAGCTCGCCCTCGGGTAACTCGACACGGATCGCACCTGTGCGCGGCCCAACGGGGAATGTTGCGGCCTCAATCCCGGAAAACCGATTGCGCAGGGTGCGGCCAAGCGCGTCTATGTCAAAGCCAAGCGCCTCCCCTTGGGGGGTGAGCTGTAGGATCACCTCATCTTTGTCGTAAGGAAGGGTGTCTTGCAGTCCTGATATCTCTGGGAAGGGGCTTAGCGCAGTCTTGAGCGCCTCTGCCGCCGCCTTCAGCGTTTCGCTATTGGCGCCGTAAAACTGGACCGAAATAGAGTCTCCGCCCGGTCCCGATCGCCATCCGCGAAAGCTAACCTCCTCGGTCAATGGCGTTTGCTGTACCTCATCGCGCAGGGCGGCCACAAACTCAAAACTTGAATATGGGCGCAGGTCTGGGTCGATTAGTTCAATCGAAATAGAGCCCAGCAATTCAGGCCCTTTGGTATCCGCGCTGTCCAGTGCGCGGCCTGCATTGCCCCCGACCTCTGACAACACATAGGCCAGCGGGTTGGTGCCGTATTCTTCGGCATATGTCGCGCCAACTGCCTGCGCCGCACGCTGCATTTCGCGCATCATTTCGATGCTGTCAGTGCGCGTCGCGCCCTCTAGCATGGCGAAATTCCCGGTGACGGAACTGCGCTCAGGCGCGTTAAAGAACCGCCATGTGACGTCGCCCTTGATGAACACCGCCGCCTGTGTAGCCAGCAGCAGTACCATCACGGCAACCACAGGGTATCTAGCCAATATGACCCAGCCCATAAGGGGGCGGAACAGGTGTTCGCGGATGTGGCGAAAGCCTCGGTTTACCTGCCGCGAGGGCCAATCATACCAGTGCTCTTTGGCGGAGTGGGCCAATGCGTGGGCCATGTGGTTGGGCAGGATTAAAAAACACTCGATCAGGCTGGCGATCAGAACCACGATCACGGTGAATGGAATGTCTGCGATTAATGTACCAAACCGCCCGCCAATCGCCACAAGGCCAAAAAACGCGATGATCGTTGTGATGGTGGCTGATAGCACCGGAAGCGACATGCGCTTGGCCGCGTTTTCGGCGGCGGTCACGGGGTCTTCGCCCAAGCGGCGCACGCGAAAATCGGCGTGTTCACCCACGACGATGGCGTCATCCACCACGATGCCCAACGTGATGATCAATGCAAAGAGGGAGATCATGTTGATCGTGATCCCAGCCAAATACATGAAGGCAAGGGCTGCCATCATTGCGGTGGGAATACCTGCAGCGACCCAGAACGCAGTACGGGCGTTCAAGAACAGGAACAGGATCAAAACGACCAATCCAAGCCCCATCAAGCCGTTGTCCAACAGGATGCCAATGCGGCCCGTTATGGCCTCGGCCCGGGTGCGGATCAGCTCAATCTGGACGCCCTCGGGCAGGGTCAGTTCCATTTCAGACGCTATGTCGGCCACTGCGCGCTGAATGGCGATGGCGTCGCCCTGTGCCGATCGATCAACGCGGATCGAGATCGCAGAATTGTCGCCCACAAAATAGGCGCGCTCACGGTCGACGCCATCTTGGCGGATCGTGGCCACGTCCCCGATGGTGAGGGACGCGCCCGATGCTTCGCGGCGCAGAACGATGTTGGCCACCGCAGCAGGGTCCCGCTTTTCGACGCCGGTGCGCACGCGCGTGTTGGCGCCGGTCACCTCACCCGCAGGGTCAGCATCGGCCTCGGCACGGATGGCCTCGGCTATTTGGGCAAGGGTTACGTCATGCCGGATTAGCGCGACGGTCGGCACCTCAACCACGATTTCGGGTGCCGCGATCCCGCGGATGGTGGTGCGCGTGACCCCAGCGGCGAATAGGCGCGTGACGTATTCATCGGTAAATCGCGCCAACTGGTCCACGCCCACGGGGCCGGTGATCACCACATCGGTCACCCGGTCGCGCCAATTGCCCCTGCGCACGGTCGGCTCATCAATGCCGTCAGGCAGGCCAGTCACGGCATCTACGGCGGATTGCACGTCATCGGCGGCGCGCGACATGTCCCAACCCGGCTCAAAGTCCAAGCGGACGGCGGCGCTCCCCTCACGAGAGGTGACCTCCGTTTCGGCCACGCCTTCAACGGCCAGTAATGTAGGTTCCAACACTTGGGCCACACCGGCGTCCACGTCCTCGGCGCCTGCGCCGTCCCACGTGACATTGACGCGGACGTTTTCCACCACAACGTCCGGGAAAAACTGTGCCCGCATGTTGGGCAGCGCGGCAAGGCCCGCCACCACAAGGCAAATTAGCAGCAGGTTTGCCGCTGTCCGATGCCTAGTGAAGTAGCTGATGAGCGACACGGGCTAGCTCCCCATGCGGGATTCGATCCGCGCGACCATGGCTGCGGGCACTTTGTCTTGTGACAACCGCGCAAGCATCCGACGTTTGGCTTCGTCCGAAAGGCGGCCATCAGCCTCAATGTAGGCGACAATAGCGGCGCGGCGTTCCACGGTCAGCTCCACCAGATCATCTGTTTCGGGGGTGCTATCGGCCTGTGGGCCAAGGGGGCGGACCTTGATGCCTGCACCCAAAAGCGGTGTGCGTTCCGCCACGACTTGCTGACCCTCTAGCCCGGGCGCGCGGATCAGAATGTCATCACCTTGTCGCCGCATTAGCGTCACGGAAACCTCTTCTAGCCGGTCATCTGCGCCCAGTATCAGTACCCTGTTTTGCGCGCTTAGGGCAGTGGCGGGCAGGCGGATCACATCATCAAGCTGTGGCTCTTGGATACGGACCTCAACCAGATCGCCGGGGCGCAAACTGCCGGGCGCGTCCAGCGTGGCAAAGACAAGCCGCCCAGTCTGGCCATCGCCCACGGCGGGGGCTTCACGCGTCAGGGTGGCGCGAGCCGTGATGTCCATGCCCAGCACATCCAACACGACCTGTGCAGGCGCGCGGCGCAGTTGGCCATCCGCATCCACAAGCCGCGAATGCTGTGCGGTGGACACGCGGATAGCGGCCTCTAGCTCGGTCGGATCAATAACTTCGGCAATCTTTTCATTGGCACCAACGCGGCCGCCTTGGGCCACGGTGACAGCGCTGAGCGTGCCGTCAAATTCAGCGAAAATTTCCGTCTGGGCACGCTCACGTTGCGCCTCCCGCAGGGCGATGCGGCGGCGTTCCATGTTTGTGGCGGTTTGATCGACGCGGGCTTCTGCGCTGGCAAGTGCTTGTCTGCGGGTCAGAACCACTTGTTCGGCGGACGATAGGGCAAGGGCCGCAGTTTCAACGGCGGCATCGGTGCCGACGCCGCGCTCTAACAGGCTTTTCTGTCGGGTTAGGGCAGCGTCACGCAGGTCCGCCTGCGCGCGTGCAGCGTCCACTTCGGCACGGGCTAGAACCAACAGCCGCGCGGCGTCGCGGGCATCTGCCTCTGCCTCGCTCAGGTCATTGCGCGCCGAGGCGAGGGCGGCGTCCATCTCAGCTGGATCAAGCCGGAGCAACAGCTGGCCTGCACGCACGCGCCCGCCTTCCTCGAACCCATCGGCGAGTTCAACAATGGTGCCCGAACTTGGGGTGCGCAATTCCAACACACGGGCGGCTTGGATTTCGGCGAACACGCGCAGTTCGGGGCGCGTATCGCGGGCCTGCGCCTCAATTACGTTGACGGCAAACACACGCTCACGGGCCGGGCGGGCCCGGTCTTCTTGGGCCCATCGGGCCTCAAGTGCGGTGTAAATGCTGTTGCCTGCCAGCCCCAATAACCCAAACGTCAGGGCCAATAAAAAGAGCGCGGTCAGGCTGCGACCTAGAAATCTCATGTCGTGGCGGCTCCGGTGTGTCCCTGTGGATATAGGCTGTTATGGGAATATTCCCAAACGCATCCACCTCTTATACGACACTCACACGGGGCATTGGCCTATTTCCGTCGCAAATGTTCATCTAAACGGGGCATGATCTCGATAAAGTTACAGGGGCGGTGCCGGTAATCCAGCTGTAGCGATAGGATTTCGTCCCAGCCGTCCTTGCATGCGCCGGGCGATCCGGGCAGGGCGAACAAATAGGTGCCCCCCGCAACGCCCCCGCAGGCACGCGATTGGATGGCTGAGGTGCCGATCTTTTTGAATGAGATCATCGTGAACACGGTCCCAAACGCATCAATCTCTTTTTCATAGACGTCGCGGTGCGCCTCAACGGTGACATCGCGGCCCGTTAGCCCGGTCCCACCCGTTGAGATCACGATATCCACCTGCGGATCGGCGCACCATGCGCGCAGTTGATCGGCGATCTCAGTGCGTTCGTCGCGGATGATCTTGCGATCGGCTAGTATATGGCCAGCGGCCTCAATGCGCCCCACTAGCACATCACCCGACCGATCCTCGCTCAGTTCGCGGGTGTCTGAGACGGTAAGCACGGCAATCCGAACGGGGATGAAGTCGAGGGTTTCGTCAATACGGCTCATGCTTTTACTCCTGTTAGGGCGACGCGGGCGGCCAATGCACCAAAGACGCTGGCTGTGATCCACCGCAATGTGCGTTCCGCACGGGGGCTGCGGGCCAACCATGGGCCTAGCTGCCCTGCAAATGCGCCTGCCGTGGATTTAACCGCAAATCCCATCACTGCGATGGTCGCCCCATAAATAACAAACTGCGCGAAAATCGGGCGCGTGGGGTCTACGAACTGGGGAATGAACGCGAGGATGAAGAAGATCACCGACGGGTTCGAGAGGTTTACAATCAGCCCGTCACGAAACGCGCGGGAGGGGCGAATCTGGGCCTTGCTTTCACCGGTCAGCGGCGTGGTCAGCGTTTTCCATGCAAGATACGCCAGATAGGCCACGCCGACCCAACGCACGACGCCAAACACCCATGGCGCGCGCTCCACCACATAGCCCAACCCCGCGCCTGCGAGTGTCGCATTGATCAATGCGCCTGCGGAAATACCGGCGGCTGCGGCCACTGCGAACCGAGTGCCCCCGCGCAGGCCTTGGGCCATTGCGAACATCATGTCGGGGCCCGGCGTTACCACAAGGGCCAATACAGCAGGCAAAAACGCAAGATAGAGCAACAGGTCAATGGGCATGGGTGGGGGCGCTATCCAGAACCTATGAAAGAAGACGCGCCTGTAGCGTCAAAAGATCCGCCCAAGCATCACGTTTGGCGGCAGGTGTGCGCAACAGGAAATCAGGGTGAAACATCGGCAAGGTCGGCTTGCCAAAGCTTTCGGTCCATGTGCCGCGCAACCGTGTGATCCCCGCCTTGCCAAGGGCGGTGCGGCAGGCGTGATTGCCCATCAGTACGATAAAATCCGGGTTCGCTAACTCTACATGCCGGGTCAGAAACGGCAACATCATGGCGACTTCTTCCGGCTTTGGGTCGCGGTCATGGGGCGGACGCCACGGCAGAACGTTGGTCAGATACAGGGCAGAGTGTGGCTCTGTGTGGTCGCGCGCCATGCCGATGGCGGCGAACATCTTATCAAACAGGTGGCCGACCTGTCCGACAAAGGGCTTGCCCTGCTGGTCCTCATCGCGGGCAGGGGCTTCACCGATGATCATGACGCGGGCATCCGGGCGGCCATCGCTGAACACAAGGTTGCGGGCGCCCTGGTGCAAATCGCAATGGGTATAGCCCGCCATCGCGGCCTTTAACCCAGCCAAATCCGTGGCACCTGCGGCGGCCTCTTTGGCGGCGGCGACGGTGTCGACCTCGGGGGGCAGTTGTGGCGGGGCGGCCCGGCCGTTCGGTTTTGCGGGGGCGGCGGGCTTGGGAGCCTTGGCTGCCAGCGCGTAGCGATCCACGGGGTCGACCAGTATGGCATCGCTCACGCCCATCTCGACCTGCCATTCCAGCAGGGCAAGGGCCGTCGCGCTATCCATCTGATCAAGAGAATCCATTTGCATAGAGTAGTGCGCCCGCTCCGGCGTGGAAAGGGGCCGCAGTGCTTGCACGTGCCGCCCCTGCGGGTCTATACCGCCTCAACCTGAACAAGGCGGTCGAGATGTTCACACAGAAGCACCTCTTGGGCATTGAGCCCCTCCATCCTACTGAAATCACAACGCTGTTGGACCTGTCCGATCGGTACGCCGATATGGGCCGTGGCGCGGTCAAACACAGCGATGCGTTGGCGGGCCTGACCCAGATCAACATGTTCTTTGAAAATTCGACCCGCACGCAGGCCAGTTTTGAGCTGGCGGGCAAGCGGCTGGGCGCGGATGTCATGAACATGGCGATGCAGGCCAGCAGTATCAAAAAGGGCGAAACCCTGATTGATACGGCCCTTACGCTGAACGCGATGCACCCAGATTTGCTGGTCGTGCGGCATCCGCATTCTGGCGCGGTGGACTTGCTGGCGCAAAAAGTGAATTGCGCGGTTCTCAATGCGGGCGACGGGCGACACGAACATCCGACGCAGGCGTTGCTTGATGCGCTGACAATTCGCCGGGCCAAGGGGCGGTTGCACCGTCTGACGATCGCCATCTGTGGCGACATCGCGCACAGTCGCGTGGCGCGCTCGAACCTCATTTTGCTGGGCAAAATGGAAAACCGCGTGCGCCTTGTGGGGCCACCGACCTTGATGCCCTCGGGCGTGTCCGAGTTCGGGGTCGAGGTCTATGATGACATGCGCGAAGGCCTTGCAGACGCCGATGTTGTGATGATGCTCCGCCTTCAGCGTGAGCGTATGGATGGCGGTTTTATCCCGTCGGAACGCGAATATTACCACCGCTACGGGCTAGATGCGGAAAAGCTGAGCCATGCAAAAGACGACGCCATCGTGATGCACCCCGGTCCGATGAACCGCGGGGTCGAGATCGACGGCACTCTGGCCGATGACATCAACCGCTCCGTGATCCAAGAGCAGGTGGAAATGGGCGTGGCTGTGCGTATGGCGGCGATGGACTTGTTGGCGCGCAATCTGCGCGAAGCCCGGGCCTCTACGGGTGTTATGGTCTAGGAAACGGGGCGCGCGGACATGAACCTCATTATTCCGGCTCACGACACGCGCATCCATCTTTTTGCCGTCAGCGATACGGACACTGGGCCGGAACGCCAGACCTTCCTCAGCCGGCTTGAGGATCCAACTGCCGTTGATACGACACTGCCGATGTTGTTTGACCACCCCGCGTTGGATCCAACCGGGGCCGAGGTGTTCGCCGTGGCCGATATCGCGGGGATGGGACTGCGCAACTATCTGCAAGAGGCGTATGACATCGCGCCCGAGGTGCTTGCGCAATCCAAGGCGCGGCTGGATGGCTTGGGCGGCGATGTGATCATTCTGACGCCCCGCGCGCTGGGCCGGGCCGAGGTGACGCTGCATATGCCCGCCCACATCCGCCACATTGCCAGTCTCGCCTCTATTCCGCCGGATAATGCCCTGCGTGAAATGCCCGAGGTGGATTTGACACCCGCCGCCCCCAAAACGCCGCCTACACCCCCGCGCCGCACGCCGCAGCCGTGGGTGATTATTGTGGTCGCCCTCGTGCTTTTGCTCATTTGGTTGGGACAAGGCGGATGACCCGCGATGTGCCGCGCCTGCCCTTGCCCGATGAGCGCGCCGTGATGTGGCTGCAAGAGGACCGAGAGGTGCGCTTGCTCAGCGAGTTGCTTCTTGCGGTGCTGTGTATTCCCGCGGGCATGGCGTTTGTCGCGCTGTTGCGAGGCGGGGCTTATGACCCGGATGGCATCACGCTGCTGACCACCGCACTGGGCCTTGCGCCGCTTGTGGCTGTCGCCAGCCTGCGGCGCCCATCCGATTATTTGCTGACGACCCACCGCATCGCCGAGGTCCAGCAGGGGCGGCTTTTGTGGTCCCTGCGGTATGAACAGATCACCCGTATTCGCCGCATCGGCGCGACGCTACACTTGCGTGGCCGGGGCAAGACCACGTATGCGATCCAAAACCTCCGCCATGCCATATGGCTAGAGCAACACTTGTGGGAGCGAGCCGCCAGATGAGCCTGCGCTTTGAAAACGTCCGCCTGATTGATCCTGAACAGGGAACCGAAACCCTTGGTACGCTGCGCATTGAGGGCGGTGTCATTACCGCCGATGGACCCGCGGATCGGGTAATTGATGGGGGTGGCAAATGCCTCGCCCCCGGGATCGTGGACATGGGCGTCAAGGTCGGTGAACCTGGCGAACGCCACAAAGAAAGCTTTCGCACGGCGGGTGCGGCAGCGGCAGCGGGTGGGGTTACGACGATCGTGTGTCGCCCCGATACAGACCCGGCCGTTGATACCCCCGAAACGCTGGAATACGCGCTGCGCCGTGGGCGGGACATGGCGCGGGTCAATGTCCACCAGATGGCCGCACTGACCAAAGGCCGCGAAGGCCGTGAAATGGTCGAGATCGGCTTTTTGCAGGACGCAGGTGCGCTGGCCTTTACCGATTGCGACGCCGTCGTGACCAACACTAAAGTTCTGTCGCGCGCCATGACCTACGCCCGTGGTCTTGGCGCGCTGGTTATTGCCCACCCCCAAGAACCCGGTCTTTCGGCCGGGTCCTCGGTCACTTCGGGCAAGTTCGCGACGCTGCGTGGCTTGCCGGGGGTTTCCCCATTGGCCGAGCGGATCGGATTGGAACGCGACCTTGCGTTGGTAGAGATGACAGGCGTGCGCTATCATGCCGATCAGATCACAACAGCCCATGCGCTGCCCGCGCTGGCACGGGCCAAGGCGGCGGGGCTAGACGTGACAGCGGGCACCTCGATCCACCACCTTACGCTGAACGCGCTCGACGTGGATGATTATCGCACGTTCTTCAAAATTAAACCTCCCCTGCGCGCCGAAGAAGACCGCATCGCTATCGCTGAGGCTGTGGCATCCGGTGCGATTGATATCATCAGTTCGATGCACACCCCGCAGGACGAAGAAAGCAAACGTCTCCCCTTTGAGGAGGCCGCTTCAGGGGCCGTCGCGCTCGAAACACTGCTGCCTGCCGCGATGCGGTTGGTGCACGCAGGGCACATGGATCTCGCGACGCTGTGGCGGGCGCTGTCGCTGAACCCGGCCAAACGCTTGGGCCTGTCTGGGGGGCGGTTGGCCGAGGGTGCGCCTGCGGATCTGGTGCTATTTGACCCCGATGCGCCCTTTGTGATGGACCGCACGCGCCTACGCTCAAAATCCAAAAACACCCCCTACGATGGTCACCGGATGGAGGGTCGCGTCCTAGCCACCTATGTCGCCGGGGCCGAGGTTTTTAACCATGTTGCCTGAGGTTGCCACGGCCCTGCCTTTGCTGGGGCTGACGGCGATTGCAGCCTATCTTCTGGGTTCGGTGCCGTTTGGCATCGTGATGGCACGGATGTTTGGCTTGGGTGATTTGCGGCAGGTCGGCTCGGGCAACATCGGGGCCACAAACGTCCTGCGCACCGGCAATAAGCTGGCGGCTTTTCTGACGCTTTTGGGGGATGCGGGCAAAGGCGGGGCCGCTGTCCTTTTGGCCCGCGCGGCCTTGGGCGAAGATGCGGCGCAACTGGCGGGTTTCGCGGCCTTCCTCGGGCACTGCTTTCCCGTCTTTCTGCGGTTCAAGGGCGGCAAAGGGGTGGCCACATTCCTTGGCACGCTTCTGGCGCTCAGCTTTCCCATTGGGCTTGCGGCCTGCGCCACTTGGGCGGTGATTGCAGCGGTTTTTCGCATCTCATCGCTCGCAGCATTGGTGGCGGCGGCACTTTCGCCACTTGCCGCGACGCTGCTTGGTACGCCACAGGCCATGGCTCTGTGCGTGGCTCTGGCTTTTCTGATCGGCCTGCGCCACCATGAAAACATTAATCGTCTGCTCAAGGGCAGCGAGCCAAGGATTGGTAAAAAAGGATAGAGCCATGGATTTTGTAACGGCCGTCAAAACCTGTTTGACGAAGTACGTGGATTTTCAGGGCCGCGCGGGGCGGTCTGAATACTGGTGGTTCTTTCTGTTTAACGTTGGCATCGCTCTGATCACAGGCCTGATCAGCGATGGCCTGAATGTCCTCTGGTCGCTTGCGATGCTGCTGCCATCCCTTGCTGCTGCGGTGCGCCGCCTGCACGATCGGGACATGTCCGGATGGTGGGTTTTGCTCATCTTGGTTCCGTTCATCGGCGGACTTGCCCTTCTGATCATTCTCGCGCTCAAAGGCACGGATGGGCCAAATCGTTTCGGTGCGGATCCCATCACAGGAGAGCAAGCGCCCACAATGCGCGACCGCGGCGCGCCGTCCGAGTTCGATAACATCATGGACGATAGCTACCGCAAATCCCGCATCCCGCGTTCAGGCGACGACAGTTAGGGCGTTTCCCAGTTTTCGATTAGATCCATCGCCTCTTCGGCGGTCTCGACGAAACGGAACAGCTTGAGGTCCTCCTCTGAGATCGTCCCCGCCTCCGCGAGTGTTTCCCAGTTGATGATCGACCGCCAGAATGCCTCCCCGAACAGCAGAAACGGCACCGGTTCCATCCGCTGGGTCTGGATCAGGGTCAGGGCCTCAAATGTTTCATCCAGCGTGCCAAAACCGCCCGGAAACACTGTGATCGCGCGTGCGCGCATCAAAAAATGCATCTTGCGTATGGCAAAATAGTGGAAGTTAAAGCTGAGGTCTGGGGTGACGTATTCGTTGGGCGCCTGCTCAAACGGCAGCACGATGTTCAACCCGATGGAGGCACCGCCCGCATCCATCGCGCCACGGTTTCCGGCCTCCATCACGCCGGGGCCACCGCCCGTCGCGATGACGTTTTCCTTGCCGTAGGTCTCCATCGATTTTTCGGTCATGAGCCGTGCGAATGTGCGGGCCTCATCGTAGTATTTCGACAACCCGGCCAGTGTTTCGGTCCGCGCAGGCACGCCGGGGGCAGGGATGCGCGCGCCGCCAAACATCACAATCGTGCTGTCGATCCCGCGTTCATCCATGATCATCTGTGGCTTGAGCAATTCGAGCTGCAACCGCACCGGGCGCAGTTCCTCACGCAGCATAAAGTCCGAATCCGTAAAGGCGAGCCGGTAGGCGGGGGCACGTGTTTGCGGCGTATCGGGTACAGCCTCCGCGGTGTGTCTATCCTGCTCACTATCGCGAAACGGGTGGCGGCGGGTATCATCTTTCATGGCAGATCCTTTCAGAACGCGTCCCTTCACTTGATGGCCAACATCCCAAAGATGCAAGTGGCCACCCGTCATGGTGCCGCATAAGTGTGCAGGTATTAAGGCAAAGCGCCCAAACCCCATTCCTGCAAAACCCCTGCCATCTGGAGCGGTTCGTGCCGCTAAATCGCAGCTTTTGGACGGGCGGGATGACGTAGGGGCCCTCTGGCCGATTGCAGCCTTGCGCCCAGCCCGCTATAGCCCGCGCAACCGAACTGCACCGCTTGAGGGAGCCACCCATGTCCAACGCACAGCTTGAAACCGCCATTGAACTCGCCTGGGAAGGTCGTGATGCCATCACGCCTGACACTACGGGCCAAACCCGCGACGCGATTGAAGAAACGCTCGCCGCGCTCGACAATGGCACCCTGCGGGTGGCCGAACGTCAGGAAAATGGCGACTGGCACGTTAACCAATGGGCCAAGAAAGCGGTGCTTTTGGGCTTCCGCATTAAGGATATGGAACCCCACACCGGTGGCCCCCAAGGCAGCACTTGGTGGGACAAAGTCGATAGCAAATTCCAGGGCTGGGATGCAGATGCATGGAAAACAGCGGGCTTCCGCGCTGTACCAAACTGCATCGTGCGCAAGTCCGCCTATATCGCGCCGGGCGTCGTGCTGATGCCATCGTTCGTGAACCTCGGCGCGTATGTCGACAGCGGCACCATGGTCGACACTTGGGCCACCGTTGGATCCTGCGCCCAGATCGGCAAAAACGTCCACCTCTCGGGCGGCGTCGGCATTGGCGGCGTGCTAGAGCCTATGCAAGCAGGCCCCACGATCATTGAGGATAACTGCTTTATCGGCGCGCGTTCCGAGGTGGTCGAAGGCTGCATCGTGCGCGAAGGCTCGGTGCTGGGCATGGGCGTGTTCATCGGCAAATCCACTAAAATCGTGGACCGTGAAACTGGCGAAGTCACCTACGGCGAAGTGCCCCCCTATTCGGTGGTTGTCGCGGGTTCGATGCCATCGAAAAACGGCGTGAACTTGTATTGCGCGGTCATCGTGAAACGCGTCGATGCACAGACCCGTTCCAAGACCGGCATCAATGAGCTGCTGCGGGACTAAACCCACCGCTATTTGATCACATAGCTGCCCAGAGGTGTGCTCTGGGCAGCATAAGGCTTCCTTAATCTCTGCGTGCTAGAGATTAACCTATGGTTGCCCACTTCATCGCTCGGCTCTTGGCCCTTTGCCTTACTGCGCTCCCCGCGCAGGCGCAGGATGGCCTGTATGTCGGGGCGTTGGTGGGAGCAGGTGCGTCCCCTTACGTGGGTGAGGGCACATCCATTGCCATTCGGCCCATTTTGGGCCTGCGCACTACAACCTTTGACATCGGGACCAATGGCGCCACCGCACATATCGCCCAGGGCGAGCGGGCTGCACTCGATATCTTTCTTAAGCCGCGATTCTTTGCCCTTACGCACAGCGATAGCCCTGAGTTGGCTGGTATAGACCGCGAGGTAACCCTTGATGCGGGCCTCAGCTACGCGTTGGATTTCGCACAAGGTACGCGGCTTAATCTGTCCTTTGCCCATGAAATCACGGGTGAGCATCACGGCCAAGAGGCGGACCTACGCCTCACGCAACGCTTTGTCCTCGGGGCTATTCCACTGGGCCTGTACGCGGGCGCAATGTGGCGGTCACAGGATTTGTCGCGCTACCTATATGGGGTCACTTCGGCAGAGGCGCTGATCGGGCGACCCGCCTTTGACCCTGGCACCACCACGTCGCCCTACATCGGGGTCAACGCCTCCATGCCGGTGTCGCCGCGGGTGCGGGTGTTTGGTGCGCTTCAGGCTGATTTCCTCGATCCCGCAATCACCGACAGCCCCATCGCGACCGAGGATACGAGCCTGTCACTGGGCGTCGGCATTCAATTCTCGTTCTGATCGCGTCTCTTGACATCAACAGGGCTGCGGCCCCATTTGGCGCGCATGACGGATGAAAAACCCAAAAAGCCCAAACGCACGCAGCAGGTCTTCACTCTTTTGGTTGAAGTGGGCCGCAAGGATGGCGACGGCCTGCCTGATGGCTCCACCGGTGCGGCGCTGATGTGCTACGCGGCTGGCGTGGATGAGGATGAGGCCGTGCGCGAAACCGTAGCTCTCCTCAAGCATGCAGACCTCGCGCCGCTTGAAGTGACCGGCTACGGCACTTTGCAGGAACGGCTGGCCGAAGGGCACGACATCTCGGATGAGGAAAAGGACCTGATGGACCGGGCCTTGGCAGAGAATTCTGTCGTCGTCGCCCAAACCACGACGTTTTACCAAGACGCCTAAGGCGGCTATTCGGCGGCGAGGGGGCGGATGCCCATGCCGCCAATCTCAATAATCTCGGCCAAAACACCCTCAAACCGCGCTTTGAACGTGTGAAAATCACCGTTCGGCTGGACCAGTGGCTCATGCATATACAGGCTGCGGTCGATCTCAATTTGCAGAACATGCTGGTTGTACGATGGCCGCCCATAATGCTGCGCGATGAACGCGCCGGCAAAGGGCGCATTGCGCGCAACCCGAAATCCCGCACGACGAAACGCAGCCTCGGCGGCATCGGTGATCCGCCCGTTGCAAGATGCGCCAAACCTGTCGCCCAGTACAATCTCGGGCGGCAAGTGTTGTGTGTGGTGAACAGAATCGATGGCTTCATGCGGCATCGAATGCACATCGATTAGGATTGCGCGGCCAAATTGCGTGCGGCTCTCATCCAGCAGAGTCTGAAGTTGCCGATGATAGGGGCGCCAAATCGTTTCGATTCGCGCCAGCGCCTCACGACGTGAAATTTTGCCCCGATAAATCGCACGCCCGTTGGACACAACGCGCGGGATCACTCCCAATCCGCTGCTGACACGCGGGTTCACCGCGCTGCGCGGTATGTCCTCTATGACAGCAGGGTCCAATTCGTCCTGTGACCGGTTGAGGTCTACATAGGCACGCGGGGCGTCCGCCGTGATAAGTGGCGCACCCAAACTGGGCACCCGATCCAGCAATAAATCAACAAATGCATCCTCTGAGGACCGAATCCCCCGCGAATCCAATACGCTCGCCTCCAGAAATGCGGGCGCATAGGTGCGGCCAGAATGCGGCGAAGCCACCACAACGGCACTGGAGCGCCCCTGCGGGAGGCTTAAATGGTAGGGTTCGGGGGTCATTTGCTCTCCTCTGGTACACTACTATAGACCGGTTTACGCAATTGCCAAAAGTCCCCTTGCGTGCCCCTCGGGGAGCGCTTATAGACCCGTCCACAGCCGCGCCCCTAGGGGTGTGTGTTTCATAGGGTGATTAGCTCAGCGGTAGAGCACTTCGTTGACATCGAAGGGGTCACTGGTTCGATCCCAGTATCGCCCACCATTTGCCCTTTTGGGTACCACTGCTGGCGTCACCGCGCGCCGCGCTTGAGGAGATAGAACATGAAGGTTAAGAACTCGCTTCGTTCGCTCAAGAGCCGCCACCGCGACTGCCGTGTGGTGCGCCGTAAGGGCCGGGTCTACGTTATCAACAAGACCCAGCGTCGTTTCAAAGCCCGCCAAGGTTAATTGGCCGCTTAAGATCGTTCGCGAACCGTTGAAGGCCGTCCCTTGGGGCGGCTTTTTGCGTTTCACCCTCCGGCTATGCGCCACACATTCGCCTACAAAAAAGGCGACCCCACCGGAGCCGCCCTTTCCAATCCGCTCAAAGCCCCCGCTTAGCTGGGGTCTTTGGTTTTCCGCAGGTACGGAAAAATCGTCTCGAACGCGCCGAACTTAGCCTTGGCATCTTCATTCGAGACGGATGGCGGGATGATCACATCCTCACCCGGGACCCAGTTCGCAGGCGTCGCCACACCGTGCTTTAGCCCGGCTTGCAGCCCGTCCAGCGCGCGCAAGATTTCTGCAAAGTTACGCCCCACCGTCATCGGATAGGTCATCGACAGCTTCAGCTGTTTGTCCGGCCCAATCACAAAAACCGAACGCACCGTTGCGCTATCGGCGGGGGTGCGGCCGTCAGGCAGATACGCGTCCTCGGGCAGCATGTCGTACAATTTGGACACGGTCAGGTCTTCATCGGCGATGATAGGAAAACCCGCCTTCGCGCCTGCGTAGCTCTCGATGTCGCCCTTCCACTTGCGGTGGTCCTCAACGCCGTCCACGGAAATCCCGATCACCTTGGTATCACGTTTCGCCCATTCATCGGCCAATTGGGCCACGGCACCGAATTCGGTGGTGCATACGGGGGTGAAATCCTTGGGGTGACTGAACAAGATGGCCCAACTGTCGCCGATCCAGTCGTGAAAATTGATCTCGCCTTCGCTGGTGTCCGCCGTGAAATTCGGCACAACCTGATTGATGCGCAAGCCCATGAGATACTCCTCGTTAAATTTGGCTGTTGTCGTGAAATATAAGCATTCCGTCGTGGCGCAACAGGCCCCCAAGGGTTATCTGCGGCATAACGCGCGCAAACAGGGAGTTTAGCCATGAAACACGCACAACATTTTTTCATCAACGGTGAGTGGGTGGCCCCTAGCACCGATGCCACGATGGACGTCATCGACCCCTCGACCGAGGAAGTCACAGAAACCATCGCTCTGGGTGCGCAGGCCGACACAGACGCAGCCGTTGCCGCCGCCAAGGCTGCCTTCCCCGCATGGGCCGCCACACCGCTGGCCGAGCGGGTCAAGCTGATGGAGCGTGTTCGCGAAATCTACATCGCACGCGCGGATGAAATGGCAGATGCCATCAGCCGTGAAATGGGCGCGCCACAGCAGTTGGCCAAGGTCAATCAGGTTGGTGCAGGCACATGGCACATGGACGGCTTCCTTGAGGCCCTCCCCGAGATCGATTTTGAGGCTCCGCTGGCCTCCTCCCCCAAAGAGCGCACGCTCCTTGAGCCTATTGGTGTTTGCGCGCTGATCACCCCTTGGAACTGGCCGATGAACCAGATTGTGCTCAAGGCGGTGCCAGCCTTGTTGATGGGCAACACTGCGGTGCTCAAGCCCTCTGAGGTTGCGCCACTGTCGGGTCTGCTGTTTGCAGAATTCCTCGAAGAGGCGGGCGTGCCCGCAGGCGTGTTCAACCTCGTGAACGGCGATGGACCGGGCGTGGGCAGCCAGCTGTCGTGCCACCCTGATGTCGACATGGTCAGCTTCACGGGCTCTTCGCGGGCCGGTATCGCGATCTCCAAGGCTGCGGCCGACACCCTGAAACGCGTCAGCCTAGAGCTGGGCGGCAAAGGCGCAAACATCGTGTTTGCAGACGCCGATGCTAACGCGGTCATCGATGGCGTGGCGCGGTGCTTCCGCAACACGGGCCAATCGTGCAACGCACCCACCCGGATGCTGGTCGAAGCAAGCCGCTACGACGAAGCCGTCGCCCAAGCCACAAAGGCCGCCAATGAAACCGAAGTCGGCTTGGCCAGCGATCCGGGCCGCCACATCGGCCCCCTCGTGTCTGAGGCGCAGTTCAACAAAGTGCAGGGTCTGATCGAAACCGGCATCAACGAAGGCGCACGCCTTGTTGCGGGTGGCGCAGGTCGTCCCGATGGCATGAACCGCGGCTACTTTGCGCGGCCCACGGTCTTTGCGGACGTGACGCCCGGCATGGCAATCTACCGCGAAGAAATCTTTGGCCCCGTGCTGTCGATCCTCCCGTTCGAGACCGAGGAACAGGCCATCGCGATCGCCAACGACACGCCCTACGGCCTGACCAACTACATCCAAACCACCGACACCGATAAACGCCGCCGCGTCGCGCGTGCGGTCCGGTCGGGCATGGTGGAAACCAACGGCAAAGGTTTTGGCAAGGGCTCGCCGTTCGGTGGTTACAAACAGTCGGGCAATGGGCGCGAAGCGGGCAAATGGGGCCTGCATGAGTTCGCCGAAGTCAAAGCCGTCTCCGGTTGGGACGATTGATCCAGACATTTTGATTTTTGAAGGGGCGTCGCAGTGCGGCGCCCCTAGTTTTTTGCGCGATCCCGCTGTCGCGCCTC